>JAJEEZ010000451.1:0-12762 GCA_022820705.1 Candidatus Latescibacterota bacterium
AGCCCATGGCCATTACCGTCAAGGGCTGCCAGCAGATGATCGAGGCCGCCGAGCGCAACAAGCGCATCCTGTCGGTGGCGGAAAATTTTCGCCGCGATCCCTCGGCGCGGCTGGTGCATCACCTGTTGGAGCAAGGAGCCATTGGCCGCCCCTACATGGCGATTTTCCACTCGCTGGCCCCGCATCGCGAGGTGTTCATCACGCCTTGGCGACACATGAAGAATCGGGGCGGACTGCTTTTGGATCTAGGCGTCCATTTCACCGACATGATTCGCTATCAGCTCGGAGACATCAAAGAAGCCTACGGGGCCGTCGAGTTAGCCTCGCCCGTGCGCCACAAGCCCGAGGCCGTCAACTCGCCCTATGAGTTTTACCAAACCCGCTTCGCCGAGATGGAACAGCAAGTCGAAGCCACGGCCGAAGATACCTCTATGGCGATGTTTCGGATGGAGAGCGGCCTCGCAGTCAACTGGGTGGTGGGCCTAGGGGGATACGGCTCTTGCGGCGGCGAGGTCATCTTCGGGTCTGAGGGCGTGATGCAGGGGTTTGGCACGCGCGGTGCCAGAGCGTGCTTGCAACGGGCCGACGGCACAACGCTCGACCACGCCGCGCTCGTGGCCGACACAGAAGCGTTAGTCCTAGAACCACTGGCCGAGCACTTTTTCCCCGCGCGAGTTGCCGACCAAGACATCGACTGGAAACTGTTGGCGTTAGAGTACTTTGAACTAGCCGAGGCCATTCTCAACGGGCGAGAAATCGAAGTGAATGGAATGGAGGGCCTAAAAGACGTGGCCGCGGTGTACGCGATTTTCGAGTCGAGCCGGTCGGGTCGGACGGTACAGCTAAGCGAGGTAGAAAGCGGGGCCGTCTATGAATACCAAGCCGAAATCGACGCGGCACTGGGCATCTAGGTATCACACGCTTCGAATTCGCTGCGCACCATCTGCTTCCCCGTGTCACGCTGAGCGCAGCGAAACATCTCAGACCACTTCTTCTGTCCTGTACTTAGCAGGAGGCCAAGTAGGATTTTGGCGATCTATCTCTCGGATTACGCGACCGACTAGTGCATTTCCGTCTGCGGCGGGGTCGCGGTCTGACGCGCCACTACTCGGCCTGCAGGCGTTCTTTAACCTCGTCAAAGAACGCCTTAAAGGAACCTGTAGCGGCGTGCTCCCAACGGTCGAAGGTCGCTTGCAGCGCTTCTAGCCAACGCTCTTTGGGCAGATTTTGCACCGCTAGACAGACGTAATAGGCATCGGTCAACGCCAAGCCCCGTCGCCCATCCACGAGAGCCTGCTCCATGCGTCCGACTAAAGGAGCTACCTCGGGCAAGGCTTCGACGCACGTTGCCTTGTGCTGGACAAAACTTGCCAAGTGATTGACCATGCTCCGGCTAAAGTCGTGCCGCTTTGCCGTGCCGGACACGTTGTCGAGGTCCAGCTCTCCCCTGTGATACAAGTCCATCAACTGCTGGGTGATTGTGCGTTGCTTCGCCCCAAGGGTTGCTTGCCGCGCGCTGCGCAAGCCGCTGGTGAGGGCTGACATGTCGTGGCAGCAATTGAGCCAGCGCGTGCCTTTGGCGACCACGCGGCGCATGGACTCGCCCGGGCCGACGGCCGTACCCATAGCCTTGCCGTTGGCCGCGCAAGCTGCCCCCACGCGGTCAAAGGCCGCCAGCACGCGCTCGTGGTCTATGTGGGGGACTCCCTCGCGCTCGACGCCGTAGCTGTGCGCCAAGTCGCTCGGCCCCACAAAGAGCAGGTCGATCCCTTCGATTGCGGCAATCGCTTCTACTTCCTCCACGCCTTCGGCGTCTTCGATCATCACGCCCAGTATAGTCTCGGCGTCGGCCCTGCCCATGTACTCGGTGGGGTCCAGCGTACCGTATTGCGAATCCCGGCCACAACCCAAGCCGCGCAAGCCCAGCGGCCGGAATTTGGCCATTTGCACAAAATCCCGCGCTTCGTCGGCGCTCTTGCAATGGGGCCAAACCAAGCCCCCGGCCCCTAATTCCAGCGGCTTGATCACCTGATTGTACGGCCCCTTGGGGATGCGGACCACCGTATCGACTCCTGCGGCCCGCGCCGCCAAAATCAGATGCGATAGCCCGTCTAGCCCGAGATGAGAATGCTCCATGTCGATCCAGACGCAGCCAAAACCCACTTGGGCTGCAAGCTCCACTACGACCGGGTCGAAGATCCGATTGATTTCGACTATCTCTACGGTTGCCCCCCCGAGCAGGGCGGCCTTGGTCTGATTAGTTTTCACGGATACTCCTCTCGTTCACCTACTCGCTTTCGCCGCGCGATTTTTCTATATTGGCCCACCTGTCAACGCCCATTAAAAACCACAGGAGACCTGTTATGGAAGCAAGTGGACCCGTTCCCACCGCCCGCGCCCAAGGCCGCGGCCCAACCATCTGGCTGGCTGGCTCGCCCGACGAGCTAAAGGAGTGGATGCCCCTCGGGATCGCCGGAATCGTCACCAACACGGTGGTGCTCAACCAATACGCCAAACAATACGGCTCGGTCATCAGCCTGATAGAGCAATATCTCGCGCTCACCGACAAGCCCGTGGTGATGGAAATCGACGGCCACAGTGTTGAAGAATTGCTAGAAGTCGGGCAGGTTTTTACCAACATGTCCGAGCAGATCATCCTCAAGATCCCCTGCAACGTCAACGGACTCAAGGCATTTAGCATCCTCAAAGACCAAGGCGTCGAGACCTTCTGCACCACGGTGTTCTCGCTGACGCAAGCTGTAGCCGTCGCCCAAGCCGGGGCTAACCACATCCTGCCTTTTTGCGAGCCGGTCAAGGAAGTAGGCGGCGACCCGACCAAGCTGATCCGCGAATGCGCCCAAGTGTTCAGCGGCTGGGACCAGCGCCCCTTCATTATGGCCGCCCTCATCCGCTCGGTGGAGACCGCGCACGCCGCCTTCCGCGACGGGGCCGACGAACTCGTCACCATGTGGACGGTGTACCGCGACATGATGGACCACCCGCTGACTGCGCAGTGGAACAAGACCTTTATGGACGAGTGGGTCGATATGCACCAGAGTGGCTTGTTGGAGGGAGTGCCGGTGCGGTCCGATTGACCGCGCCGCGTCCTCACCTGCGCTCGGTCGGGTCTGATCCCTAAGCTTGTCGAAGGGACCAGACCTCACCCGCGCTCGGCCGGGATCTGGCACAGCAATTCGCTCCAAGCCGTGCCCAGATTCATCACGTCCCCGCCGCAGATTACCAAGTCGCAGCCCGCATCCATCGCGGCCGTAAGCAGTGGCCCCGGCAAGGTGAAAATGCCGCTTAGCTTACCGGCGGCCTGCGCCTTGGCCAAGCACGAGAGCACGGCCTCGCGCAGCTTTGGGTCGCCCATCTGGCCGGTGCAGCCCATATCGACCGCTAGATCCCCCGGCCCCATAAAGATCCCAGAGAGGCCCTCCACGGCGAGTATCTCATCGACATTTGCCACGGCCTCCACGGTCTCGATCTGGACAAAGAGGTGGGTGCGCGCATTGGCGCGGGCCAGGACGTCGGGCAGGTTCTCCATGCCAAAACCCATGCCGCGCGTGCGCACATTGAAGCCGCGTCGGCCCAACGGCGGGTACTTGCCCACCTCGACGATGCGGCGCGCGTAGGCCGCATCATCTACCATGGGGACGAGAATGATCCGCGCCCCGATTTCGAGTGCCCGCAGCACGTGGTGGCGCTCGCCATCAGGCAGGCGAATGAGCGGGAAGATGCCGCCAGCTTCCGCGGCCAAGCACAAAGTCTCGGCCCGCTCAAAGCCGACCGGACCGTGTTCGCTTTCGATCCACACCGCTTCAAAACCGACCTGCGCCGCCAGCGAGACGAGCAGGGGCGAGGCGCTGTTGACGGTGACGCCACGGATTCGGCGCGGACGACCGGCCTGATCTAAGAATACGTCGTCGGTAATTTTTAAAGTCATGGAAGTCGTTTCTCTTGCTTGAAGTCGCTCCAATATAGGGCTATTTTTCCCGCGTCCCAACCTTCCCGTAGAGGCCGTCCACTCATCCCGCCTCTGCGTTCATCTGCGTTCATCTGCGGATATTTTTGCCGCCGGGGATTGTCAGCCAACTTCCAGAGGAGGCACTATTGTGACACCACTAGACTACGGACGCTCGTTTTTAATCGGCAACGACCCGAAAAACGAAGTGCGGTTTTGGGTCGAGTCGCGGACGCGCATCATCGACGCAGCCACCGGCCAGAGCGAAGACTATGTACAGGTGGGGTCGTGCAAGAGCGAGCACACCTTTGCCAAAGACAATCTCCTGCACGAAGACAACTACGACTTCCTACCCATCTTTGGCCCGGAGTGGTCGGTCATCTATCGGCGTCACGCCAACCTACGCGACAGCTATCGAGATATCCGCCGCTCCGAGGAGTGCTGGAACGGGCAACAGTACCATTTGATTGTCGGGAGCGATGTGGAGGAACTGACCAGCGATGCGGCAGTGCGCGAAGCAACCTACGACTCAGTGCCAATCGTCGCGCAGACCCAAGTGCGGAACGAGGAAACCGGGTTACAGGCGATCATGGAGTGCCCGGTAAAAACCATGAACACCAATCGCGCCAACGATATCTACCAAGTTGACACCGGCCCGGTGGCCTTCCCCGACCTGAGCCAGCGCCACGCCCGCCACGTCGATTCTCTATCCCTGGCCTTTGTGGTCTTCAATGCGCCGCACTTTGCCGACTTCGTCCTCGAAGCGCCGACCCGCGTAGGCGACGAGCAGGTGTATCACTATTCCAAGCTGGTGTCTCTAGCGACAGTAAACAGACTCTACGCGGTGCGCGCTTAGAAGTTATCTGGAAATTTTGCCAAAATCACCTATTCACTTCACTAATGACCTAGATCAAAGGAGGCATCATGTACAGAGTAGGAGTCATCGGCTGTAGAGGCATTGGCAATCGGCACGCCCAAGGGGCCGAGAGCCTAAAAAACGCCGAGGTCGTGGCCGGTTGCGACCTCGTGCCGGAGCAACGCGACGAATTTGCCGCGCAGTTCAAGGCGACCAATCCCGGGCTAGAGATGTACGACGATTACCGAGAGATGCTGGAAAAGGCACAGCTCGACATCGTCACGGTAGCCACCGGCGACAACCGACACGCCGACCTAGTGGTGGCCGCGGCCGAAGCCGGTGCCAAGGGGATTTTCTGCGAAAAACCGCTGGCCACCAGCGTGGAGGACGCCGACCGCATGGTGGCTGCCGCAGAAAGCCACAACGCCTTGCTGTCCGTTGACCACACTCGCCACTGGATGCCCGTTTGGCATCGCTGCCACGAACTAGTGACCGAGGGCGAGATTGGCGACGTGAGAGCGGTCTTGTGCGAGCACTACGGCACGCGATCGATGCTGTTCCGCAACGGCACCCACCTGCTCGACGCCATCATGTGGTACGCTGGCAGCAACCCAGCGTGGCTCGTCGCCGAGCTAGAGGACGGGTACGAAGACTACAGCGAGTATCGCGGCGACGGCGGGCACGACCCCGCCACCGAGCCGAGCGCCAACGCCTACATCCACTTTGCCAACGGCGTGCGCGGGGTCTATCTCGGAGAAAAGCAAGCCCCCAACCGACTCGACTTCACTATATCGGGAACCACGGGGAATATTTTCATCGAGCGGGAAGGCGATGCGTACATCGAGCGAGGCGGGGAGCGGGAGCTGGTTGAACCGCGCCCGTGGGAAGTCGATGGAATCGCCGCGGGTGTACACGAACTCGTGCGCGCGCTCGACGGCGAAGGCGAACTGTCGTGTACCGGCCGAGATGGTTTGACAGTTGTGGAGATGATGATCGCCTGCCTGCAATCGCAGCAGAAAAACAATGCGAAAGTCGCGCTGCCGCTGGTTCGGTAGGCCCGAGGACGACAGACAAGAGAGCGGTTTCCCGGCAGAATTGGCCGCGCCACCACACTGAACCGAACCGACATTAGGAGTTGACCATGGGAACTTGGATTCAACGCGCCCCTATGCCCACCCCCCGCCATGACCTACAGTCCATTGCGGTCGGCGGCACCATCTACGCCATTTCCGGCGCTGACGATCTCACGGTCGATGCGGTCGAAATCTACGATGTCGCCAGCGACACCTGGACCCAGGGACCGCCCATTCCCACCAAGCGGGGATGGCTGGGTGCCGCCCGCATCGGTCGCAGGATCTACGTGGCCGGCGGCAAAACCATCCGCACGCCTGAAGAGAAGCAAGCCTACGGCCACGACTATCACTTCACTTCCCGCGACAACTTGGAAATGCTCGACTTGGACGAGCAGACCTGGTCGGCGCTGGCACCCATGCCCGGCGGACCTCGCGCTGGTTTGGCCGTCACCGCCTGTCAGGACCAGATATGGGCCATCGGCGGAAACACCATGCTCCGCGAAGACCCGGGCATTCTCGACCGCGTCGAAGTGTACGATGTCGCCAGCGACACCTGGACCCCAGGGCCAGCCCTACCCCGCCCCACGCAAGGCCCCACCGTAGCGACTCACGACGGCCGCATCTACCTGACCGGCGGCATCAGCGACGAAGATCCCCAGCGGCCCTGCCGCAGCGAGACCTATGTACTCGATCCAGCAGTGGGCCGCTGGGAGGTGCTGGCACCGGTGCCTACCGGCCGCGAATCGTCCGGCTCCTGCGTCCTGGGCGATCTGCTCTACACCTTCGGCGGCAAGGATCCGCACTACTCAGCGGCCACCGAAATCTACGACATCCACGCCGACCGCTGGTTCGAAGACGCACCCATGCCGGTGGGCAAGGCCTGGCTGTCGGCCTGCGTAGTGGGCGAGCGGCCGTTCGTCATGGGCGGGGCCCACAACTGGGAGGACCGAGAGGGATACAACTGGATCGCGGATCTACACGAGTTCGCGCCCTGACCGCAGACCAGCGGTGAGTCCCACAGGTCGGCTGTGCGGCGACGGCCACTGCTATAGCCCTGCTCACTGGATTCAGACGTTCCACACCCGCTCGAAGAGACTCATCCAGTTTCCGCCCAACAGCTTGGCGATCGCCTCGGCCTTATAGCCGCGATTGGCGAGCGCCTCCGCCAAGTTGGGAAACTCCGCCGGGCTATCGATCCCCTTGGAAGGACGTAGCGCCCACGACGCCCCCTTTTCGGCGAGGAGCTTGAGTGCCTCTTCTTCCTTGTTGCGCGGGTGGTCGCAAAAACTGCGGGCATTGCCATGGGTGATCGCAACCGGCTGCTCGGACATCTCAATGGCGGTGATATTGCCGGCTCGCAAATGCTCGAACACCGCGTCGCTCTCCCAGTTGCTGACGTTCAGCCCATCTATGACAATCGCCTCGTCGTACACCTTTCTCGCTTCACTCGACATCGCTCAGCTCCTCGTTTAAACCTCGTTCCAATCCCGAACAGATCGCGCCGTCAATAGCACAGTGCGTCTTCGCTTAAGCATAGGGCCAGAACTGATTCCACGCAGTCAGCCAGTCTTCTGCGCGGCTTTCAACGGAAAGCGGCCCCGTTATCTCAACCCCGGGGCGTCCCTTGAACTCGGCGAGCTGATCGACGCTGGCGAGTTCGATTCGAATAGTCGTTGGCTTTGCAGGGACATACGGCTTAGTCCGGGTCAGATCGGCGAGTGCGTTTTTAGCTGCGTCTTCGATCAACTTACGGGCGCGGACGGGCGGTAGCTGGCGAGCACTAAACCGACTCAATCCCTTTTTGACGGCCACGGTTGGCAGCGATTCGCCGAGCAGGTCTCTGGCTTCGCGGCAGACGGCCTCATCGCCGGTGACGAGGGCAATCGGTACCCCGTAGTGCCCGTTGAGCGCGGCGTTGACGCCGGTTTCGCCGACGAGATCGTCGTTGAACCAAACATTTCTATACTGGACGCTAGAGATGGTGTGGCCCAGCACCCCGTCGGGGGTGCCGTCGCGGGCGTGCATGCCGATCAGCAGGCAGGCGTCGCATCCTTGTTCCCACATCTCGTCGTAGCGGCCCCACCCGTGATGGGCGACCCATTCGCAATCGGGATGTAGTTTGTCGGGGATGAGCGAATTAAAGCTCCATCCTTTACCCGCACCGTGGCAATCGACCACGACAATTTCCGTCGCGCCAGCGGCTTTGGCCCCGCGCACGGCCGCGTTGATTTCTTCCGTATAGAGCTCTCGGCCCTCTTCAAACATCGCGGCCCCACCGCTGACTTGATCCCATACCACAATGCCACTTACTCCCTCCATGTCGGACATGATCAACACGCGCATTATCTTTTTCTCCTCGAATCGTCAGAATGTGGATCTCAGTGATTCAACCGTCGGCGTATAAGATAGTACTGAAACCGAAACGTCATAGCCTTTATTTTTTCATCAACTGCTCTTGCCAAAACCACGTATTTCCCTATGGTCTATAGTTTGACCTTTTTGCGCCGTTGGAGCGCAAAATCCATTCATTTTTAACGGGAGGACCCATGAATTTGCAATCCTTTTTCCGCGCGTCGTTGGCCGCAGTGCTGCTGGCGACGCTACCTGCCTGGGCCCAACAGGGCACCGTCCAAGACGCCGTGACCGACGTCCTCAAGGCACTCGACATAGCGGCGCGACAAGACCAAGGCATTATCCGTGGCACGGTGACCGATGGCGAAGACGCCACGCCGCTACCCAACGCCAATTTAAACCTAGTAGGCACGGTGCGGGGCACGATGACCGGCGACGACGGTACCTTTTTTCTAGCGGTCCCGCCCGGCTCTTATACGCTACAAGCGACCTTCATCGGCTACCAAGCCGCCAAGCAAAGCGTCGAAGTCACTGTCGGGGAGACGGCGACTGTTGATTTTTCCCTGAATGCTAGCCCCGTTGCCTTGGGCGAAGAATTCGTCGTCGTCGGCTCGCGGACGGTGCGCACCGCCATTGAGACGCCGGCCCCGGTCGATGTCATCTCCGAACTCGAGATTCGCCAATCCGGCCAAACCGAAATCAACCAGACGCTGCGCCAATTGGCCCCCTCCTTCAACGCCTCGCATCAGACGATTTCCGACGGCACCGATCACATCAACCCAGCCAGCCTGCGCGGCTTAGGGCCAGACCAAGTGCTAGTGCTAATCAACGGCAAGCGCCGCCACTCCAGCGCCTTAGTACACGTCAACGGCACCTTCGGCCGCGGCACCGTGGGCGTCGATCTCAATTCTATTCCCAAAGCCGCGGTCGAACGCATTGAGATTCTGCGCGACGGTGCCGCAGCCCAGTACGGCTCGGACGCCATCGCCGGAGTGATCAACATCGTCCTCAAAGACAACACCGAAGGAATCCAACTCAACAACTTGGTCGGCACTACGGGTGAAGGCGATGGCGATCAAGTCAAGACCGATGTGAACTATGGCTTCGGGCTGGGCGACGGCGGGTACATCAACGTCACTGGCGAATTTTTAAAGCGCGATCGCACGCGCCGCGGCGGCCAGTACACCGCAGACGCGGACGACGCCAACATCCAGTGGATCAAAGACAACAACTTACCGGACGATGCTTTCAACATGAACATCGGCCAGAGCAAAGCCACGGTGGGTGGGGCCTTCTACAACGCCGCGTATCCCCTAGCTGGCGATGCCGAATTCTACAGCTTTGGTGGGCTGTCGTACCGCCGGGGCGAGGCCACGGGCTTCTATCGCCTGCCGGGAAGCCAGCCGAACCGGGTGGTCTTTGAACTGTATCCCAACGGCTTCCTGCCCCAGATCAATCCAGACATCGAAGACCGCTCGTTCAGCGCGGGCGTGCGCGGGGCTAAGGGGAAGTGGGATGTGGACTTCAGCGTGACCCAAGGCGGCAACGGCTTCAAGTGGAATATTGAAAACACCAACAACGCCTCTATGGGGGCCGACAGTCCTACCTCCGTCAATGCCGGGCGGCTCGGTTTTAACCAGACCTCGGGGAACTTGGACTTGGTGCGGCCCCTCGACACAGACATGTTTGAGCGCACTTCGCTGGTGCTCGGCGGCGAGTTCCGCGTCGAGAACTACCAGATTGAGGCTGGCCAGTTCGAGTCCTACTCCTATGGTCGCGGTCCGGTAGATGGAACCAATTTTGAAGAAGGCAAAGCCTCCGGCGCACAGGTATTTAGGGGATTTTCCCCGGCCAGCGCGCTCAACCGCTTCCGCAACAGCATCAGCACCTACGCCGGCTTGGAAACGCAAGCGTCGGCCATGCTAACGGTCGATGTGGGAGGGCGCTTTGAGCAGTACAGCGACTTCGGCAGCACGGGCACCGGCAAACTGGCCCTGCGCTTGGCCCTGAGCGACGCGCTGGCCTTGCGTGCGACTGCCAGCAACGGCTTCCGCGCCCCGTCCCTGCATCAGGTGTGGTTCAATAGCGTCAGCACCCAGTTCGTCGCCGATGAAGTCACCGGCGAGTTAGTGCCCCGCGAGGTGCTCACCGCCAACAACAGCAGTCCCGTTGCCAAAGCCTTCGGCATCGGGGCGCTAGAGCCAGAGACCTCGGTCAATTCCAGCGCGGGCATTACTGCCCAACTGATGGACAATTTTTCCCTTACGGCCGACTACTACCAGATCGCCATCGAAGACCGGATCGTGTTGACCGGGCGCTTCTCCGACAGCAATGAGGGCTACGCTGCCATTTTGGCCCCCTTCCGGGCGACAGCAGCCCAGTTCTTTACCAATTCCGTGAACACCTCAACCAGTGGCGTGGACCTAGTCGCCTCGTATAGCGCCGCTTTGGGGACAGGTGCCCTCAGTCTGTCGGCAGCGGCCAATTTCACCCAGACCTCGGTAGATGAGATCATGATTCCCGATGGGCTTATCGCGGCCTTTGAGAAGGCCAATAACCGGCAAGCCACCGCCGAAGAGCGCAAGGCCATCGAGGGCCTGCTGTTCGATCGGGAGGCGCGCAATCGCCTCGAAGACGCCCTGCCGCGCACCAAGGTCAGTGTGTCGGCGCGCTACTCCCAAGACGCATTTAGCGCCCTAGTCCGGGCCACCAACTACGGGCCGGTCGAGTACAAGCCCAATAATCCAGACAATGACGAGACCTTCTCGGCTAAAACCTTACTAGATGTAGATGTGTCGTACCAAATGTTGCCGGGTCTGCGTCTGTCGGTAGGAGCCAACAATCTGTTGAATACCTTCCCCGACGAACATGAAAAAGACGCCAATATCGGCTCGCGTGGTTTTGTGTACAGCCGACGAGTGACGCAGTTTGGCACCAACGGTGGATTTTACTACGGGCGCTTGAGTTTCGACCTATAGCGTTAGCGGCCCTAAGACAAAAAGCCCTGCACTCCGTCGAGGGGTGCAGGGCTTTTTATGTTGTGTGGTTCCAGTACCGCAATCGGCTTCAGCAACAGCCCTTCACTTCTTGGTCGGAAGACGCTTGGCAGCGAATGAATTCATAGAACAGCGCGCCGGCTGCGGCCCCTAGTACCGGACCGACGATGTATGCGGCAAAAGCCGTCCATTCGCCGGCTGCTAGGGCCGGGCCTAAGCTGCGGGCTGGATTCATCGAGGCCCCGCACAACGGCCCAGCGAACATGGCCTCTAGCCCCACAGTGCCGCCAATGGCCAAACCAGCCGCTGGCCCCACAGCGCGAAAATCGGTCGCCATGCCCATAATAACCAGCATCAGCAAAAAGGTCAGCATGAATTCCCACACGAGGGCCGTGGTGAACAGGCCGTCCACCGGCAGAGTGACCCCCAAGTTCAGCACCTGCCCAGGTTGCGTAGCAGCCAGTACTGACGACAAACTCGCCACATGTATATAGCTAGCCACCACGGCTCCGGCGCACTGGGCCAAGATATAGGGCACAATCTCCCTTTTGGGGAAATGTCGCGTCAAGGCGAACGCAAGGGTCACGGCCGGGTTGAAATGCGCCCCGGAAATGTGGCCGGTAGCATAGATCATCACCATGATGACCAACCCAAAAGTGGCAGCAACACCCACATGGCTAACCGCCCCGCCGGAAATCTGGTCGATGGCCACGGCACCGCAGCCAGCAAAAACAATGGCAAACGCGCCGATGAATTCAGCGGCGCATTTTCGCAATGGGTTCATGGTTCTCCAATTTGGCCGTTAGCAAGAGCCGGATACGCAAAAAGACCGCATAAATGTAGCGGGCCTTGCTGCCGCGCTCAAGAATTACACTCGTTGAATCCATCTATCATTATGTTATACTTTTTTGTGAAATGTACAACATCCATATCCCGCTATCGACGGATTAACCTAACAGAACGGAGAATCATGGCATCGGCCCGCATATCGGCCAAAGGCCGGATCGTCATTCCGGCACCGCTGCGCAAGAAATACCGCCTGCAGCCCGGCGACCAAGTGCGTATTGTCGATTACGGCGGCGGCTAAGCCCTCGTGCCCGCCCTCGGCGATCCCATCGAAGAAGCCCAAGGGATGGTCGCGGGGCCAACATCCCTAGTGGAAGCCCTGCTTTCCCAACGCGCCGAGGACCGTCAGTCAGATATTGACAGACGTACTTTGTTGCCTTAATCGCGGCGGTGTGAGAATGATAGAAGGAGCATATCCATGTGGCAGATGATTGCGGAACCCGGCCTGCGCTGTGCGGAGTGCCGACATAATATCCAACCGGAGAACTTTGTTCGGCTTATCGGCTCTCCGGCACACGCCAAGTACTCTGTGCAATATCCCGCATGACCACTAGTAACCCGGGCCATTCGGCGTCGTCAAATTGCCGCAGTGCTTGCATAATGCGTTGATGTATCCTGTGTCGGTTCGGTCGTCGTAGCCGTATGATGATCACTCCATGATGTGCCATCGTCCGA
>JAJEEZ010000377.1:0-9470 GCA_022820705.1 Candidatus Latescibacterota bacterium
CTGAGATGGCTCAAACGGTGGATCGCCCACCAACGCCAACGCTTGCCCCCCTTCAATGCACAGTTGGCACCCACAGGAATCAGAACCGTTAGGAAAACCAAAAAACCTAGCAAAAAGTAAAAATGTAAGGGAATCAGGCCGTCGGTAACATAACGTTCCGCCCCACCACTCGGAGTCTTTCCACTTCCGATCTTGTTCACTGTATGCTTCAGCCGCTTCACTTCCCAATGCGCCGGAATCTCTCCCAGCCACTCGACGCCGGAGTCCTTCAGGGGCACATCGGGGTCGAGGCCCTTGGTGACGGCGTGGCTGATGAGGGCGGTGCGCTTTTCTTGGAGCAGCTCGACCAGCCGCTCCTTCTTGGCGACGAGGGCGTCGATTTTGGCCGTTTCGCGGTCGAGGAAGGCGGCGATGGCGCGTTGTTCGGGGAGGGTGGGACATTGAATCAATATCGCCTTCATATCGCCTTGAGTAAGTTTGTCCCTAGTGGCACCGTCAATAAATGCACGATAGTCAACACAATTTAGAACATTAAAGAGAAAGTTTGCGACGATCTGTCGGTTCGGGCGTAAGACATGCATATGGTTGTTAACCCATATTCTGCCGGTAACATGAAATGCAACTGGTCTATTACTGTCGAAAAAAGGTGCGCCATCCTCTCCGATTAGGACAAGCTCTTCATCGAATAACCAATCATCCACATAGTCTACAATGGAATTAGCGCCCCAATACGGGTAGTTTCCCTGTTTAGTACCTCGTTCTTGTGCATTCAGAGGGACGCGACGACCGTCTAGGCACTCAGTAATCAGGAAAAGCCTCTTCACCTCCCAATGCGCCGGAATCTCCCCCAGCCACTCGACGCCGGAGTCCTTGTAGGCCGGATAGGGTTTCAACTCTGCCATGGTCCACCGGCGGGCCAGTTTCCAGTAAATTCCGAGTTGCGCACCATCGCATCCCATGGCTCGCTGAGAAACGACAGGAGACGAGCTCCCACGGTAGCGAAATCCGATGATGTCCCCGGAAGCTCGTTCCGTTCCAGATAGATACGCCACTGCTCGGCGCGGTTGGCATCGTCATAAAACTGGGGCGTCAGAGCGACTGGCAGATTCTGGAAGATTGTGGCCCGGCGTTTTTCGAAAGTTGCGCCTATGGCGCGTACGAGGGGATCGCCCTCGAATACACAGCGCTGTGAAAGCGAGTGAAGATCGTAAAAATCCTTGTAGCGACTGTTCCGCTCGCCGAGCACAACCATCGCGTGGAGCTTCTCGGCCACGACGGCTTCGCGTGGGTAAACGCGGATTCGCGGACGAGCAGCGTCGAGTAGTGTTGGGTAATGGGCATCGATCGGCGGCTGGATGGCATTCCCAAAGCCGATATCAATCTGCATCCGTATTCGCGCACTGGAAATCTTGGCCCAGAAGAGCACACGAAAGCCGACGTCCTCTTCGTGTGCGCGAATGGGTTTGACCTTAATGTCTCCACTATCAAAGAAGACTCCATCGTCATCGACTCTAGTCTCGCAAATGTCGCCGATGGCGGAGCGTACGTCGTCCGCTAAGGGACTTCCGTAGTCGGCAAAGTCAAGATCGTGCGTCGGGCGGTAAACTGCTTCGCCCCAAAGAACGAGTAGTGTCGCGCCCTTCAATACATAACGCTCTCGATGCTGCGATTCTCCAAGGCGGTAGAGGAATCGCTCTCTTGCGTATCGCTCCAACAAAAACTGGAAGTCCTCGCTGGTCTCACGACTCCGATTCATCAACCTTGCGCGAACCGATGCGCCTACGTTTCGACGCCTCCCGTGCGTCATAGCGGCAGTGCCTCCAAGTAGGCCCGCATAACCGTCCGCATACGGCAGGCTTCGGCGGCGCGCATGATCGCATCCACCGTCGTAATCTGCGATTGCAAGCCGTCGTGCAGCGCCTCAAGCGCGATGTCGATCCCGAACTTATTGCGATAGCGAAAACAATCTACCACGGTTCGGGCTGGCGATGTGATGCGAAACGGCACGCCCAGTGCCGAATGGCAGACCACGCCATAGGTCAGCATCGCGCCGGAGAAACGGACGATGCGTACGCGAGAAGGGGGGTGGGCAGGCTTGCGGGCCTTGCGGTCGAGGGCGAGCCAAACCTCGTGCGGCGACTGAGTGCCGATTTCATGGAAGCGGAGTGCCGTCAGCAGGCACATGACGGCGTTTGGGATGGCCGCGGCTACCATCGCAATCGTTTCGAGTTCCGTGGGTTCGACCTCGGAGAGCCGATAGAGGCCGTTTCCGAAGTTCTCGACGAGTCCCCCGGCGACCAAACCCTGAAGCCTGCGGCGGGAAATCCCGAGCGGCGCGAGGTCTCGCGGCCGGAAAAAGGTGCCGAGGCCCGCTGCTTGCAGTTGAGCTGTATCCAGTGCGTTAGTCATTCATAAATGATACAAAATGTCGGCACTTAATCGCAAGTGCCGACATTTTGTGCATATGGCTTGGTTAAAAAATGTCGGCAATACTTTAGTTAATGCCGACATTTTCTGCCGACATGTCTTTCAGCATCTCCAGAATGTCCGTCTCGATAGCTTGGATATCAGCTTCGATCTCCCCGAGCGGGCGCGGCGGCTTATACCGATAGAAATAGCGGTTGAAGTTGATCTCGTAGCCGACCAAGCCAACCTTCCCGTCCCTGTGATCGCGCTTCGACGTGTCGATCCAAGCATCGGGAACATGTGGTTTGACCTCGCGCTCAAAGAAGGCGCGGACGCTGGCCGGTACTCCGTCGTCATCCTCGGGATCTTCTCCTTCGGCAAGCGGCACGCGCTCGGTGTCGCGTAGTTCCGGGTCGGGTTCAGGCGCACCGTCCTTGTTGCGACAGATCTCGGCCGTCTCATCTCGCTCGGATAGAGCCACGAGGATTGCCTTCTTCGCCGGTGCTGGCAGTTTGAGTTCGGCTTTCCGGGTCGCTTTCGAAAGTTCCTTGAGGAACGCTTCTCGGTCCTTGTAAAGGGTGTCGGGCATCATCTTGAGCATGGTCCGAATAGCTTGCTGCAGAGCTCGACCCTCGGCCTCTTCCTTGGCACCGGCCTCTCCCCGCTTCTTCGATTTGGCCAGATTCTGAAAGCCTGTCTGTTCGCTGAGGCGCTCGATCCGTTCCGCGCTCGCCTGGAAATTGAGCCGCAGCGGCCGTTCAACGGTGATCTTGCGATACCCAAACTGCGCCGTCGAGAAGACGCGGCTGACGATGCGCTCTTCGTCCTCGATCTCGAGCGTCTCGCTGTCTTGATAATTGGCGAGCAGTTCCAGCACATCGGCTGCCTTTTCCGGCGGTATCGCGCGGCGCTTGTCGCCGAGGCTCCGGGGCATCGGGACCCAGAATGCAGAGGCGTCGATGAGCTGCACCTTGCCTTTGCGCGCCGGTGCCTTGCGGTTGGTCAGCAGCCACACGTAGGTGGCGATGCCGGTGTTGTAGAAAAGCTGTTCGGGCAGCGCGATCAGTGCCTCTAGCAGGTCGTTTTCCAAGATGTAGCGGCGAATCTCGCTCTCGCCGCTGCCTGCATCGCCGGTAAAAAGTGGCGAACCGTTCATAATAATCGCAATGCGGGCACCACCTTGGTCGAGTACTTTCGCATGGGCGAGCATGTGCAGCAGAAACAGGGTCTGGCCGTCGCTGATGCGCGGCAACCCAGGGCCGAAGCGGCCAGCCGTGCCCCGTTCGTGTTCTGCTTCGACCGTGGCCTTGTCGCGCTTCCAGTCCTTGCCGTAGGGCGGATTGGCGATTAGGTAGTCGAAGGTTTGGCCGGTATGGCGGTCGTTGGATAGCGTGCTGCCGAAGGCGATGTTGTCCGCGTCGCGGCCCGATGGGTCTTTTATGAAGATGTCGGATTTTGAGACCGCCCAAGTCTCTGGGTTCACTTCTTGGCCGAAAAGGTGAATCTCCGCCTGTGGGTTGATCGCGGGCCGGGGCGGATCGCCGTTCTCGTGCGTTCCACCTGCAATGTGCTCCTTGGCGATCATCAGCATACCGCCAGAGCCGCAGCAAGGGTCGTACACACTGCGCACAACGCCGGGAGCCGCGATGCGCTCTTCGTCACCGGCGAGCATGAGATCGACCATCAGATGGACGACGTCGCGGGGTGTGAAGTGCTCGCCGGGGTTTTCGTCTAGGGCTTCGTTGAAGCGGCGGATCAACTCTTCGAAGATCGTCCCCATGGTCGGGTTGTCGATCAAGTCTGGGTGCAAATCAACGGTCCCGAACCGCTCTACGACCTGGAACAGTAGCCCCGCCTCGTCGAGCTTGCTGATCGTGTTGTCGAAGTCGAACCTCTCCAGCACCTCGCGCATGTTGCTGCTGAAGCCGGCGATGTAGTTCCTGAGATTGGCGGCGAGGTTTGGCGCATCGGCGAGTAGCTTGTCAAAGTCATAGCGCGAAGTGTTGTAAAAAGCAAAGCCCGAAACCCTGCAAAGCTGCGAGTCTAGGTCCTCTAATCCACGCTGGCGTAGATCTACCTGCCGTTGCAGCACCTCATCCTTGGTCGGAGCTAGTACGCAGTCGAGACGGCGCAGTACGGTTAGCGGCAGAATGACATCTTGGTACTTGCCGCGCTTAAAGCTGTCGCGAATCAAGTTCGCAACGTCCCACAAGAAACTGACGATCTCACTATGGTTCATTGGCTCTCCTAGGCGACTTGTTCGGCACTGTGCGGTGTTTCCAGCACTTCGAGCATAGCTCGGGCGCAATACACTCGGTTGCGTCTCGCCTCTCCAACCAGTGCGACGATGCCTGCTGATTCCAGCCGGTCGAGGGCGCGTCGGGCCGTGGTATAGGCGACCGCTAGCCTTTGCGCAATTTCGCGCGCGGTCCAAAAGGGGTTTTCGACAAACAGCTCCAATACCTTCTCTGATTGTCTCGATTGAGTTCCAGCGAGTTGCTCCGACCAATGCTGAAACAATTCGTCGATGCGTTGGATGCGGCCAATAGCGTCCTCGGCTTGGAGTGCCACACCGCGCAGGAAGTATGTCAGCCACTCCTCCCACTGTCCGTTTTGAGTTATCGCCAGCAGGTGTGCGTAGTACTCCTCGCGCGTGGCTTCTAAATAAGCGCTCAAGTATAGAAGCGGTGCTGGCAGGACGCCTCGGGCGACGAATAGAAGCGTAATGAGCAGGCGACCAACGCGTCCATTCCCATCCAAAAACGGATGAATGGCCTCGAACTGAGAATGGGCGAGCGCGGCGTGTACCAGAGGGGGTAGGGTGTCGTCGTGGAGGAAGTCTTCCCATTCGCCTAGACACGCCATTAGTTCTTCTGGCGGTGGGGGAATGTAGGTAGCGTTGTTCAGGACGCATCCGGGCGGGCCGATCCAGTTCTGGCTGCGGCGAAACTCGCCGGGTGTCGCCGTGTCGCCCCGCACGCCCCGCATCAGCTTTTCGTGCAGTTCACGCACGAGGCGCAGCGATAGCGGTAGCGTGTTCAGGCGCTGGATACCGAACTCTAGCGCGACGACATAGTTGGCGACCTCGCGCAAATCAGCGGGACTTTGCTCGACCCTTGCTCCGGCCTGTGCGGCAAGCAATTCGCCTAGTGTTGTCTGCGTGCCTTCAATGCGGCTGGAGAGCACGGCTTCCCGGCGCAGGAATGGTCTGATGAAAAGGTGCGGATTTGGCAGCCGCCGACCTTCGCCTGCGAGTTGGCCTATTGCTTGGTCGGCGCGGGAGAGAGCGGCGACGAGTTCTTCGTCCCAAGCAATCGGTGGCGGTAGGGGTGCCGGGACGTAGGCGCGATAGCCGCTCGGACATTGGACCGTGCGACCGTGGGGCCGACGTGTCCCACTGATATTAGGATTCACCATGTTCCCTTGTTTTCAGATATGAAAATAAGGACAGGTCTTATTATCGTTAATACTGGAATGCGCTAATAAGATAACTTGATTATGAAGCCGCAAATACTCATGTCCGGTTTTGTTAAGCACACCATAATAAGTCGTATCGTTATTAATACTTAGTGCTGAAATATTAATAACTATCATCGAAGGCAAGGAATGAGCGTCAGCAATCGTGCAGGCCATCCATGTCCTCTCAGCTAGCGCTCAAACGCCACCCGCGTCGGTGAGCAGGCCGACGACAGCCGCGAGCCGATCCTTGTCTTTGACCTTGGAACGCAATGCAGTCGCTAGCGGCGTTGCGCCCTTGTCGTCTTTGGCGTTCACCTCGGCCCCACGGTCGAGCAGCAAGGCGACGATTTGGTCGAATCCCGCTTTGGCGGCGCAGTGCAATGCGGTCTGGCCCTTGTAGTTCCTGACGTTGACGTCGGCTCCGGCGTCGAGTAGGTCGCGCACGCGCTGGACACTGCCGCCGCGATCTCCGCGCGACTGGAAGACAAGGGGCGGCCAGCCGCCCTCGGCGTGGTCCACATCCACGGCGACACCGCGAGCGGTCAACAATTCGATGATTTCGGTGTTGACGATGCCGGAACGAGGGGCCTCGGCGTGGGTCGGATCGGCCCCGGCGTCGAGCAGGGTCTTGAGGATGTCGGCGCGATCCCGCCATACGGTGAAGCGAATCAGCCCACCACTGTACGGTCGAGGGTCGGCACCTCGCGCCAACAGCATCGCGACGATGGCGAGGTGCCCGGCGCTGACGGCGTAGTGCAAGACTGTCATGCGCTGGCTGGAATCGTGCTGTGCTTTCTCGGCCGTTGCCAGCTCGGGTTCGCGGTCGAGGTAGTCGGCGACCGCATCGCTTTCGCCGAGAAAGGCCGCGGTGTAAATGTCGGTCGCTGCACCGCGTGTTAGCAGGTGGTCGGCGACTGCGTGGTGGCGCTTGTAGCGCGCGGCGCAGTAGGGAGAGATTTCGACGAGCAGAGGCGTGAAGTGACAGCCGCAGGCGTGGATGTCAGCGCCTTGATCGAGCAGGTAATCGACCATGGCGAGCCGTCCCCGGTACGCAGCTTCCCACAGCATGGTGCGGCCGTGTGAGCCGATGCAGGTGATCCACGCTGGCTTCTGCGCCAATACGGCTTGGACCGTTTGGAGGTCGCCGCGCCCGGCGGCAGCGACCGCGATCTTGAGAAAATCACTGATTTTTCCCGGTAGGATCAACATCGTTACCTGACCTTATGGACTGTAGTAGTTCCAAGTCATCTTACTGCGTCGGTAGTGGTCTTGCGACCATAGGCGCGGATGGTCAGAACTTGGATTCTCGGACTCGTTGAAGTAGATGTGGAGTTGGTTGCCGTGCAAGACGATTAGCTCTTCGCGCCAATCGCCAGCCACATCGGCGACGTAGAGCCGGTCGGCTTTTTCCTTGAAGTGGTGGAGAAAGCGCCCGCTAAGCGGATCGAAGATGCCAATATCGCCGGAGGTGTGGCGCTCTTTGGCTGCGGCAAGCTGTTTGCGGTCGCCCGTCCAATCGATCTTGTGGATGACCTCGACGCCTCGTACGGTCCAGCCCTCGGGCGCTACATCGTCCATCTGGTAATCCGCGATCTTCTCGCCCTGTGCGTCAAAAATGAAAGGCTTCTGATGCTCGTTATAGCGGCTCCGACACCATATCTCTAGGCCCGGCCGCTCTAGGTCGAACTCGCCGACCGCCGCATTCTGGGGTTCTTGATGGCGGAAGTGCGTTTCCCAGAAGAGTTGTTCGTGGTTGTAGAGAAAAATGCGATTACCGCCGCCTTCTTCTAAGGCGACGATTTCCAAGCCCGGTACATCGGGAAGCACGTCGTAGATGAAGATCGAGTCGATGTGACCGCGCAGGGGAATTTGTAGTAGAATTTCGCCATCAGCAGAGACGACCGTAGCGCCGATCACTTCGTCTTGTCCGTCTCTATCCAGATCCGCCAGCCGCGCGCCGTTGTGAGCGCAGGAGACGAAATCGTCGCGTTCCCACAGGGGCGTAAAATGGCCGCGACGGAGATCGTCTATCGCATAGGCTGCTAGAAAGCGACCCATGCGGTAGCCCTCGGCATTGGTGGTTTGGAGAAGTAGATCTCGATCACCTGCGCCACGGAAATTGGCGACGACCAAATGCTCCCAGCGTTGGGTGCCTTTGGGAATGGGCGGCTTTGCGGTCCACTGCTCGTGCCCTGTAGTGCCATCGACCACGTGGAGCGTGCCATCTTGGGTAAGGAACAGGACTTCGACCTGTTTATCGCCATCGATGTCTGCGGCTTGGACACCTGGCCCGTGATGGCCGGGTAGGCCGATGCGCTCTGAGGAGCCGCCTATCCAGAGGTCGGTTTCGAGTGTCCAGAGTTTGCGACCATCGTGGGCATGAGCCGTGAGATGATTGGGAACGGTGACCAAGTAATCCATACGTCCATCGCCATTCAGATCGGCGACAATGAGGCCGCCGGCAGAATCCTTAGGGCCGGGAATGTCCAATTGGATGACGAATGGATTTACGGGGTATGTAGGCCAGTGCGACCGCATGTTCCCGGTGGTGGAACAACTGGCTAGAATTAGCAGCGTCAGAAGAAGTTGCAACGCTCAGATTCCGTTCGAGCGGGCGCAGGCCACGGCAACAATATCAGCGGGCGCGTGCCAAAACGCAGACCAATTCTCGCCTCTGTCCTCACTGCGATAGAGCTGATCCTCGACAGCGGCCCAAGCAATCCCCTCGGCGTCAAAGGCGATGTGGAAGGTGTCGATATTGCCCTTGGCTTCGGGGAAGCCAGCAAGCGCTTGGGTCCAAGTGCGGCCCGCGTCGTGCGAAAAGTAGAGCTTGCCCTGCACATCTCTGCCATGCCCCGGTCCTTTGCTGACGCTGGCCAGTAGGCAGTCGGGATCGCGCGGGTGGACGGCCACGGCGCGGCCATAGCGGCTTGCCAACCCATCCTTCCGATGCTCCCAAGAACCGCCGTAGTCGTCGCTGACAAAGACCGCGTCTGCGGTGTTGGCGTACACGCGTCCCTCCGTAGGGGCGGTAGCTACCTGATGCACATCGGCATCCAAGTCCGGGGTCACCGGCTCCCAAGTAGCGCCTCGGTCGGGCGAGCGCATGATGCTGCCGACGTGGATATCGGCGAAAACCCAGTCGCCACTGTGCGCCAAGCTGCGCACGGCCGGTGGCCCGCCCCAAGGCGTGTACCAGCTCTGGCGGCATTCCAAAGCGTCAAAGGATTCCATCCGGCGCGCTGGCTCGTCGCCGTCGAGGCAGTACACGTGGGGCGGCTCGGTGCCCAGTAGCACTTGCAGCGGCTCTTCGGACAGCAGAGCGATGCACTCCACCGGATCGCCGATGCCGGTGGCCTGCGGTTGAGCTTGGCCATTGGCCAAGACGACTACTTGGCCGTCGGCTAGGCCAATGGCGGAACATCGGACGCCTTCGTCTAGGCAGCGGATGCCGTCGATGGCCAAGCGTTGCGTAGGCGTGCCATTCTCCAAAGTGAAGACTTCGTTGCTGGTGGCTATGAGCATGATCGTCCTCCTGATGTTGGTTTTACAAAAGCCAAACCCGCCGACGCATGGCATGGCGCGCATGGTGCCGGCGGGTTTTT
>JAJEEZ010000619.1:0-3569 GCA_022820705.1 Candidatus Latescibacterota bacterium
TGGGGAAGTCGCTGGTGGGTGCGCCGCCGACGCGCTGAGTGGGCGAGTCGGGCCGCTTGAGTGCGGGATGAGCCTCTTCAAGGGCTTGCAGTTCGGCGAAGAGGCGGTCGAATTCTTGGTCGGAGATGGTGGGGGCGTCGAGGACGTGATAGCGATAGAGATGCTCTTCTAGTTCGTCCGCGAGCGCGGCGATGTGTTGGGCGATGTCTTGGGTCATGGTACAAAGTACGATAGGCGGAGCACAAAACCGCGTCAACTCGCCTTGTCTTTGGATAGTTGGGTCATTTTGCAATGTTCCGGTCGGCATTTCTTGGGCTGTTCAAGCGATCTCAAACGACCCCACTATCTGTCCGTGTATTGTCCATCTATGGACCCGGCTTTATATTTTTGTCGCGGAATGAGATAGGATATGACTGCTACTTGGCACGACTACTGGGAACTGACTAAACCGCGAATTGCCTTTTTGGTGCTGGTTACGGCCGCCTTCGGATTTTTCTTGGGCGGACAAGGCATTCACGCGCCGCTACTTTTTTGCTGCTTGCTCGTCGGTACGGGCTTGACCACGTGCGGCTCGTCGGTGCTCAACCACTATCTGGAGCGCGATGTCGATGGGTTGATGAAGCGCACGCGCAATCGGCCTTTACCGACCGGGCGCGTCAAGCCGGGCACGGCTCTGTCGATGGGGTTTGTGCTGGTTCTGAACGGGGTGTTTTTCCTGCTTTTTACCGCTGGGTTGTTGACGGCGTTTTTGGCGCTCCTCTCCGCGTTTCTCTACGTGGTGGTGTACACTCCGATGAAGCGGCAAAATTGGCTCAACACTTCGCTGGGGGCCGTGCCGGGTGCCCTGCCGCCCGTAGGAGGCTGGACAGCGGCGACCGGCGCGATTGACCCGGGGGCCGTGGTCCTGTTTCTCATTCTCTTTGCTTGGCAGCACCCGCACTTCTACGCCATTGCGTGGATCTTCCGCGACGACTACCGGCGCGGCGGTTTCAAGATGTTGCCCGTCGTCGAGCCGGATGGGAACAGCACCTGCTGGCAGGTGATGGGCTACTTGGTACTGCTGCTGATCTTTTCGGTGCTGCCTTCGTTCATGGGTCTCACCGGGCCGTTCTACCTAGCCGGGGCGCTGGTGTTGGGCACGCTGTTTTTGGCTTCCGGTCTCGCACTTAGCTGCTCGCGCTCTGTGACCAGTGCGCGGCGGCTGCTCAAGGCTTCGGTTCTCTATCTGCCGCTATTGTTGATGTTGAGCGTGGTGGATGCCGGATTTTAGGAGTGCGGCTTGCGCCCGCTCGTATTCTTCGGGCGCGTTGAGATTGGCAAAAAGCAAGCCGCGCTCGTCGTAGGGCCGCCAGTCCTTTTCCCTTACCAGATCCAAATTCAGATTGCTCAGTAGGTTGCGCATGCCGAGCTGATCGGCCTGTATGGCGGCTTCTATGGCTGCTAAGCAGGACGGCTCGTAGAGCGCGCAGAGCGGTTGCAGTCCTGCAGTCGTGTGGGGCACGACCGCTTGATGTGGCCCGCGCCGGTTGACGAGGTGGCGGAGGAAGTCCGGAGTGAGAAAGGGCAAGTCGCAGGCGAGGAGGAGCACGGGTGCGCCGGTTGTGCTGAGCGCGGTGTATAAGCCACCCAGCGGCCCCAGTCCGGGGCGGTGGTCGGGAAGGACGGGCAGCCCGAGATGGGCATAGGCGGCGGGATTGCCGATGATGACGCAGGGATAGCCGAGGGGGTGTGCCGCGGCGAGGACGCGTTCAATCAGAGTTTGATCGCCTAATTGGAGGAGGGCCTTGTCGCGGCCCATGCGTCGGCTCTGGCCGCCGGCTAGCACGGCGATGTGGATCATTCGGAGTGCTGGCTGGGCTTCGACCTGAGCTCAGCCGAAGGGCGGCGGTTGATCTGGGCGGCTGCGTACCCAGCGCCAAAGCCGTTGTCGATATTGACGACAACCACGCCGGCCGCACAGGAGTTGAGCATGGCCAAGAGGGCGGCGAGGCCGTGGAAGCTCGCGCCGTACCCCACGCTAGTTGGCACGGCCACGACCGGAATATCCACCAGCCCACCGACGACGCTAGCGAGCGCGCCCTCCATCCCGGCGACTACGACGATGGCCCGCGCCTGCTGCAAGAGTTCGCGGTACGCTAGGAGCCGGTGCAGGCCGGCGACGCCGACATCGCAAACCTCCTCGACATGTGCGCCCATGGCGCGAGCCGTGACGACGGCTTCGCGGGCCACGGGCAAGTCCGAGGTACCGGCTGAGACTACGGCCACTAGGCCCTCAGGCGCGGGTTGTTCGGCTCCCGGTACTAGGACCGTGCGGGCGAGAGGGTCGTGCTCGGCGCGGTCAAAGCGCTCGACAAGTGCTTGGGCCGTGGCCGCTTCGACGCGGGTGGCCAGCATCTGCGCGCCGTGCTCGGTTATGCGTTCGGCAATGGCTAACACCTGCTCGCGGGTCTTGCCTTGGCCGAAAATGACTTCAGGGAACCCAGTGCGCAGGGCGCGGTGGTGATCGACGTGGGCAAACCCGAGGTTTTCGAAAGGCAGGTTCCTAAGCCGCTCTAAGGCTTGGCTCGGCGCGAGGTCGCCGGTGGCGACTTGTTCTAGCAGGTGGCGGAGTTGTTCTTGGTCCATGGCTAAGAAAGCGGGATCAACGGCAGCAGCGGAAGCCAAGGAGGGGCTGCTCGTAGGTTTGTAGGGGCGAGTCGGCGACGACTTCCGCTAAGGCTTCTATATCATAGGGGTTTTGGCCTTCGATGGATAGGGTGTTCACTAGGCTTGCGCCGTCGCAGTCACTGCTCTCAGATACGCTGCTGGCTGCGATGTACACCGCTAGGTCGCCAGCGTCGTCGATACCGGCGAGCCACTCATCTATGTTGCCGGTCAAGTCAAAGACGCCGGTCGCGCTGCCGCAGTTGGGAAACGAGCCAGAAGGCGCGAGTTGGGCGGTTGGGTCGCTGCTGAATTGGGAAAAGGCCGAACCTGGCACGTTGCAGAAGCGCACGCCAAAGTGGTCGCGGCTGTCGTAGGCAGCTAAATCATCGGTCGAAGAAAAGCGCCGCGTTTGGCCAGCTTGGCAAGCGGCACGCCACTCGTCCGGGCTGCACAGGCGCTTGCCTGCGGCCGCGCACAGGCGTGCTGCTTGGAAAAACGAAGCGGACTGCGGCCGCTCGCCTCTGGCATTGGGATACTCGTACGCGTCTATCTCGTATTCTTGACCCGTTGGCAGGACTAGAGGCACCGTGCCGCCAGTCGGCAGAGGCGGCTCAATGGAGACGTGGAGGGCGATTTCGCGCTCGGTGTTTGCGGCACCGTCACTGGCGGCAACGCGCAGTTTGTGGCTGCCGGGAAAAAAGGCGACGACGGTAGTGCGCGAGCCGATTTGTCGTCCAGTTTCCTCGTCTCGAATGGCCTCCTCTGACCAGATGCTAAGGCTGTCCCCGGCCATCGGCTCCCAGTGGTATTCGAGTTGGTCGCCGTCAGGATCGTTGCCAAATGCGTCGATAATTATCTGCGGTGCGCTAAACGCGCTGGTCGCGTCGGAGGTTACTTTTAGCAGGGGTTCGCGCTGCACGACC
>JAJEEZ010000152.1:0-8901 GCA_022820705.1 Candidatus Latescibacterota bacterium
GTTGTTGCCGTCCGCATCCATCACGTATATCTCGAAGTTGCCATCGCGCTTGGACACAATGGCGATATGGCGACCATCGGTTGAACACGAGGGCGACCTGTCGACAGCCGGGTCGTCGGTTAATCGGCGCAGGTTGCTGCCATCGGAATCCATCACGTAAAGCTCAAAGTTGCCGTCGCGCTCGGACACGAAGGCGATATGGCGACCATCGGGCGACCAAGAAGGTCGCCAGTCGTCGGCTGGGTGGTCGGTCAGCCGGGTCAGATTGTTGCCATCGGAATCCATCACGTAAAGCTCCCGATTGCCGTCGCGCTCGGACACAAAGGCAATGTGGCGGCTATCGGGCGAAAACGAGGGAGACCAGTCGTCGGCTGGGTGGTCGGTCAAGCGGGTCAGATTGCTGCCATCGGAATCCATCACGTAAAGCTCAAAGTTGCCGTCGCGCTCGTCGCGGTGAGATACGAAAGCGATGTGGCGACCATCGGGCGACCAAGAGGGGGAGCTGTCCCATCCCGAGTGGTCGGTCAAGCGGCGTAAAGCCCCGGCTACCAAGTTCTCGCCACCCACTGCCTGCCCAATCCCCGGCGGCAGTGACGGATCGGACGGATTGGCACTATAGGCCGCAAGCAGCAGCACGTCGGCGGTCGTAAGCTGGCCATCGGCATCGACATCGCCCAGACTGATATCGCCGTTGTTCGGCGGCGCAATCGACGAATCAATAAGGTATAATGCCACCGCCAGCGCATCGGCCAGATCCACTTGGCCATCGGCATTGACATCGCCTAAAATGCCGCCGGTCAGCACCTTCGCCCGTGGCGCACCATCCAGCGTCTCCACCACGATCTCCACCAGCACCGTCCCCACGCGAAAATCCGCCTCTACGTAGGTCGCCAAGCCCGCACCCACCACGGCCAGACCATACTTCCGACCCGCCGCAGCGGGTGAGAACATCGCCGCTGGAGCCACGCCAGCCGCCACCCCAGCTTGTCCATCAACGAGCACCATCCGCCGCGTATGCTGCTGCCCACCCGCGGTCAGCCGGTACATATACACCCCAGCGGCCACCGCCTGCCCAGCCGCATTCGTCGCGTCCCAAGTCGCCGCGTGAAAACCCGCCGACCGCTCCTCATCCACCAGCGTCGCAACCCGCTGCCCCAACACATTGAACACCTCCAGCCGCACCGGCGTGGCCGTCGGCAATTGATAGGGAATAATCGTCGAAGGATTGAACGGATTGGGATAATTCTGCCCCAGCGCAAATCCCTGCGGCAGCGCAGAGCTACCTAACGACGCCAGCGCGAAATGACCCTCCGCATCGGTCGTCGCCCGCGCCACTGGCCCGCGCCGCAAATCGGTCAGGTCAAACACCAGCACCTGCGCCGCTACCACCGCTTGGCCCGAAGCAAGACGCACCCGCCCCTCCACCAACGGCTCGGTGACCGCAGGGGCCGACAACGCCAGCCCGACCAAAACGGCGACTAATTTCTGCATCATCGTTCAATCCTCTACGATTGAACGATCCGAGCTGCGGATCGTCTCGTTCCCATCTATTCTGCGTCCATCTGCGGATCACCTAGACGATGGTCCATCCCCCATCCACCACCAGCGTGTGCCCGGTGATCATCGACGCAGCATCCGACGCCAAAAAAATTACCGGTGCCGACATTTCCTCCGGCTCGGCCAAGGCACCGCGCAGCAAATTTTTGGTCTTCACCGCATCGGCAAAGGCTTGGCTTTCCCGCATCGCGGTTTCGGCCAGCGGCGAGCGGGTCACGGTTGGGGCGACCGCATTGACCCGTATCTGATACTCGGCCCATTCCGCGGCCATAGTCCGCGTCAGGTTGTTGACTCCGCCCTTGGCACCCGAATAAGGACCGCGCTCTGGTGCGCCGACCACGCCTGCTTGAGAAGAGATATTGATAATATTACCCCCCCCTCCTTGGGCGATCATCTGCCGCGCGGCAATCTGGCTACAGAAAAACACATTCTTCAAATTGGCATCGACGATCAGGTCGTAGAGCTCTTCGTCGTAGTCGAGAATTTTGCCGACCTTGTTGTAGCCAGCGTTGTTGACCAGCACGTCAATCCGCCCAAAGTGTGCGACGACCGCAGCCATAAAACGCTCGATAGAGCTTACGTCCGTCACGTCGAGCTTATGGTAGAAGCACGTCCCGCCGCCAGCTTCAATTTCCGCCGCCAGCGTTTCCAACTCGGCCGTGGTGCGGCTGCCAACGGCGAGGTGCGCACCCGATTGGGCGCATTCTAACGCAATCGTCCGGCCAATCCCCCGGCCAGCTCCTGTGACAATGACGATTTTGCCCTCTAGACCAAAACGCACTAGCGGTGGCATTTTTCTCCTTTAAATTTCTCGTATAAGCGAGGGCAACCTACAAGGTTGCCCCTACTCTTTAATAATTGGCATCGGCTGCCCGTTGCAGCGCACCAGCCGGAAAGACCGACACTTTTGCGTCAGCTCCGTGGTAGTTTTCCAATTCGCTCAATACGGCCTGCCAAGTTTTGCAAAAAATAACCCCCTCGCCAAAGAGCGAGGCTGCATCCCACTTGTTGATCCCAGGCGAAAATAGAATGGTGCGCCGGGCGGGCGGGCTCGGCTTGCCCCGCAACGCGGTACCCGGGCCCAACACCGAGTGCCAGCCCAGCCCCTCGGGGCTAGCCGAGCACATGACCGTAGTCGAGTTCTCGTTGAAAGGGTTTTTCTTGGTGCCGCTCAACGGCGTCATGGCCAATCCGGCTTGGCACAGTTCTGTATCTTTGGGGAAGGCGTTGAACACGCCAATGTCGAAGGCGTCGGGCACTTGGGTAGCGTACTGCTCGCGCCCCAACTCGCAGCCCCGGGCAAAGGCCGCGTCCGTGTCCCCGGCGACTAACCCCGAAATTTCCAAGTTCTCGTTGAGCAGCGGATTGACGATATACGTAACCCCCGCCATCTTCGCCACCTCGGACAGGTGTTGGCGAAAATTTTCGTGTACGTGGCGGTGATTGAGCATGATCGTCTGCTGCCCACAAGCCCCGGGAATGAGCAATTTGGCCCCGCCGCCAAACATCCCCCCGCGCGGCGTGATCATCCCCAAGGCGATGCGCACCTCGCAGGAGGTCATATCGCGGTTGACCCAAATCGGCACTCCGCGGCTGGAGTAGCCTAAGAATTCCAAATTCTCGTAGGCATTGTGGTTGAGTACCTGCATGGTATCGACGATGTCCAACCCGACCTTCTTGATTAAGTCATCGCGGGTCATCGGGCGGTGGGCCGCCAGCGCGCAGATGATTTTTACCGCGTCAGCCCCAATCCCGGCCGCAGCCAACTCTTCAAGCACATAAGGTAAGAGCCGAAAAGCCGGCGTCGGGCGCGAGAGGTCGTCAACCAAAATGGCCGCCGAAGCCCGGCCGCGGGCGAATTCGCGCAGCGGCGGGGCACCGATGGTCTCTTGCAGTGCTTGGCGAATGCCAGCGTCGCCGATGTCCGGCCCGCCGCGCATGCGGTGCACCGTCACTTCCCAGTGATCGGGAAACTCCATTTTGAACGGGGCCTTGCCGTACCAAGCGGCCCACGGGACAAAAATTTCCTGCATGATTTTTCTCCTAGTCCAAGCCCATGGCCCGCAGGTTGCGCAGGCTCAGACCCAAGCTGTCAAAGGGGTCGCCTGGGCAGATGTCTTGTTCGATCAAGTACCATTCGATCTGTGCTCTCTTACAGGCCGCGAGAATAGGCTCCCATTCCAAGTTACCCTCCCCTACTTCGGCGAAGCATTGCTTAGAACCGTCCATGCTCAGGTCTTTGAGATGGACGATGTGCATGCGGTCGCGGAACTTATCCAACCACGAGACCGGGTTGCCGCCGCCGTGTTGAATCCAATAGGTGTCTATTTCAAAGGAAAAGACGGCTGGGTCGCTCCCCTCGCGGAGGATGTCCAGCCCCGTGCGCCCTTCAAAGCGCTCCAGTTCGAAGCTGTGGTTGTGGTAGCTAAAGGTCAGGCCCGCGTCGATGAGCGGACGCGCCGCCGCCGAAGCCTCTGCTGCAAAGCGGACAAAGCCCTCGCGGTTGCGGTATTCTTGGGGCAAGCCGCCGATGGCTACGTGGCGGCACCCCCACATCTGGTGCTCCTCGACGACGGCTTGCGGCTCGTCGCAGATGCGCTGGTAGCTGGTATGCGTAGCCGCGATCTGCACTCCTTCGGCCTTGCTTATCGTGGCCAGTTCGGCTGGCGAGATCGCTCCGAAGGCCGAGGCTTGCACGGCCTCATAGCCGAGTGCCCGCACCCTAGCGAAGGTCTGGCGAATGTCATCCGGGGTTTTGGTAAAATCGCGCACTGTGAACAGTTGTGCGCCAATTGCTGAAGTAGGCATGTGGTCTCCTGTGTTTTGCTGAACCCCGCGCAATATAGCCGCCGTCCTTCCTAGCGTCAATTAAGCAGTAGCTAAAGTCTATGGTCCGTTTGTCGTGACTACTCTCCACTCTACAGATGTTGGGCTTCTTGCCGGTATTCTAACTGAGATTGTATTCTAAAGGCCATTCAAGAGGATTGACAAAGTGTCGAAACGGAAACAGGAGGTAGTAGTAAACTTATTTTTGTCGGTGTACGCGCCGGCCCTAATCCTGTCGGTTTGCCGGGGCTTGCTATTGCCCGTCCTGCCTTTGTTCGCCCGCTCTTTCGAGGTATCGTATAGTCTGGTGGGCGTGGTCCTGGCCGCGGACGGGATCGGCACTTTGCTGGGCGATGTGCCCGCGGGAGTGGTGGTGCGGCGGGTGGGTGAAAAGCGCGCCATGCTGTTGGGGGTAGGCTGCGTCTTAGTGGGGATTTTCGGCCTGTTGGTGGCCGCTGATCTGTGGCAAGTGAGTGCCTGCCGTCTGGTGTCGGGGATCGGTACGGCCCTGTGGAATATTTCGCGCCATACGTACCTGGCCGGGGCCATTCGGCCGGCACTCCGAGGACGGGCGATTGCCGTGTTCGGAGGCATAGGACGCATCGGCTATTTTGCCGGACCGCTGCTCGGCGGCCTAGCGGCCGGGACGTACGGCTTTCGGGCCGCCTTCCTGTTGTACGGGATATTGGCGGTGGTGGCTTTGCTGGCTGTCTTGCTCTGGGTGGAGGACCTCGGGGCCTCCCCGGGAGCAAGACAGCGGGCCAGCGGACGGGTCGGTGATGTTGTGCGCGGCCATTACCGTATCCTGCTCACTGCCGGCTCGGCCCAGTTGTGCGCCCAAATGGTGCGCACGGCCCGTCTGGTCATCGCGCCTCTCTACGCTGCCGATGTCCTGGGTTTGGGGGTCGAAGAGGTGGGGGTAATCATAGCGCTTGCCGCGGCCGTGGACATGCTCATGTTCTATCCGGCGGGCATGATCATGGACCACTGGGGACGCAAGTACGCCTCGGTGCCCAGTTTTTTCGTCCAGAGTATGGGCATGGCCGCTATTCCCCTGGCGCAGGATTTTTCGAGCCTGCTCTTGGCCCTAGTGGTAGTGGGCCTGGGCAACGGCATAGGGTCGGGGACCATGATGACGCTGGGCGCGGATCTGGCCCCGGACGACGGGCGGGGGGTGTTTTTGGGGCTGTGGCGCTTTGTCGGCGATCTGGGCGGGGCGAGCAGCCCCCTGGCCATGGGCTATATCGCCGATTGGGTCGGCCTGACCGAAACTCCATTGGCAGCCGCGGGCATTGGCCTAGCCGCGGCCCTCACTTTGTGGCTGGGGGTACCCGAGACCCTGAAAAGGGAAAACCGTCTGTGAGTTGCACATGTTCGCTGCTCGTTTTCGAGGAGCAGGATGGCTCAGATGCCACCGCACGAACTGCAACTACTGCACGAGCTGCAGGACGCTCCACTGTCGCCACTGTCGCCACCGAAATCCAGCCACGATGAACTTTCTCCGGACTCAGTGCCCGCTTCCTGGACCGAGGCCGTCTGATCGAGGCCGTCCTGATAGCTGTGGTCCGCGTGGTATTCGACGTCGCTGGCGGACGGGGACTCGAAGTTGGCCTCTGGATTGAGGGTATTGCTCTCCCCGGCGTGGAAACCCGAGGCTCCGACATCGAATACGGTCTGGCCCTGTTCGTCAACCACGGATACGTCGTGGTAGTGGATATTGTGGTAGAATGACATGGACGACCACATCCAAGCGTAGAGAAAGAACGCGTCAAAGCCGTGATAGCCGTGGAAGAGCGGAGGCGTATCAGCTCCGGTGCGCCGCTCCTGCAATTGCTCGGGCCGGTCCACTGGCTCTCGGGGACGAATGACGCGGGTGTCGAGACTCTGGCGCACATCGTCGCATTTGATATAAGTGGCCACGGCTTGGTTGAGGCGGCTGATAAAGTGGCTGAAATGGGCTTCTTTCCGGCGCTGGAATTGTTCGTACGCGTCCTGGGCTCGGAAGACGGGTTCCATGCGCTGACGCAAACTGTCAGCGCTTTCCCCGGGCTGTTGGGCAAAGTCGTTGGCCGTGCCGTTGACGGTGATGGTAATGGGATACACGTCCGGGGGGTGGAGCCGGTCGATCTCAATTTCAATGAGGTAGGTCAGTTCTTGGTCGGCGTGCTCAACGACCAGATAGAGGGCCTCGAACAATTCCGATTCGTAGTAGTCGGTCTCCATGTGAAACTGTTCCATGGCGTCCTTGAGATCGTCCTCTAGGCCCTGCTCGTCAAAGTAGAAGTCGTACTGGTCCTTAGTCAGGCGGACGATATTGGTCACTCCCATAGAGCGCAGGGCCATATTGAGTTGTTGCAAGATGGCCACTGCGGTGAAGGTCTCTTGTTCTTCTCGGTCGGACAGAGCACCCGCAGTCAGGTAGTAGAGCATGCGACCGAAGACCTTGGTGGGGCTAACCTTTTCGACCAAGGTCTCCTGGGACGGGTCAATGGCGAGTTGGCCGTTGAAGTACATGGGAATCCTCCTCGGTGGGCGGGCTAGGAATTGGCGCTGCGGCAGGCCCCGCAGTCGGCCCCGGGCAGCCAATAGGCCGCAGGAGGCGGGCCAAAGTAGCGCTGGTACAGGGCCAGAGTTTGGTCGAATTGGCTGTTGTTTTCTTCATCCATGCCCCCGGGTTGGTGGTGGATCATGCGGCCAAAGTGCCGGCGGCAGAAGGCGCTGTAAGTGCGCGTGCAGAGGATGAATTCGTGCCAGGCTAGATCGACGAGATGGGACGGGGTCAGTACCTGGTCGCTGGCGGCGACCAAGTGGAGGAAACGCAGAACTTCGGTCAGCAGGCGGGGGACTTCCCGGCTTTGCACGTGGGTCCCAGAGGAGATTTTGTCCCCCAGAACGGGTTGTTTTTGCAAGAGTTCCAAAGTTAGGGCCGCGTGATCTAGGGCGTCGGGGGCGGGAACGCGCTCGGAAGCGGGCCAGCGAGTGTCGTCACCGCCCATCTGTGAAGTAATCCTTGGTGCCCTTGGCTTGAACTGCGTCGCCGATCCGATTTAGAGCGTGAACGTACGCCGCGGTGCGCGGCGCTATGCCCTGCTCTTGCGCAATGGTCCAAATTCGCTCGGTCTCCTCGACCATCATCTGCTTAAGCCGCTGGTTGATCTGTTCTAAGGTCCAGTACAAGCCCTGGCGATTCTGCACCCACTCGAAATAGCTCACAGTCACGCCGCCGGCGTTGACCAAGATGTCGGGAAATACTACCACGTCCCGCTGGCGCAGGATCTCGTCGGCACCCGGCGTGGTGGGACCGTTAGCCAGTTCGTACACCGCCTTGGCCTTAATGTCGCGGGCGTTGGCCTCTGTAATCTGGTTTTCCAAGGCTGCCGGAGCCAAGATATCGACGTCGAGCGCGAGCAATTCCTCGTTGGTGATGGTCTCGTGCTCGACGATGCTGCATACACTGTCCTCGCAGTACACTGCCTTGAGGGTGCGAGTCGAATCCTTGAACTGACGCACGCTGGGAATATCGAGTCCTTCGTGTCGGTAAATCCCTCCCTTGGAGTCGCTTACGGCCACAACTTTATAACCGGCATTGAAGAGCAACTCGGCGACGATGGCCCCGGCATTGCCAAATCCCTGCACGGCCACAGTCGTGTCGGCCGGCGAGCCATTCAAGCCGAGCTTGGGCCAGGTCGCCTCAATGGTGAAAAAAGCTCCCATCGCAGTGGCTGTATCGCGCCCTAGACTGCCCCCCATAGTCAAGGGCTTGCCGGTGATGACTGCGGGGGTGATCTGCCGCTTGATAATGCTGTACTCATCCACCATCCAACCCATGATCATCTGATTGGTATAGACATCGGGGGCTGGAATGTCGACATCTGGGCCGATGAAATCGGCCACGGCGTCGATATAGCCCCGGCTGAGTCGTTCTATTTCAAAAGGAGACAGTTCCTTGGGGTTGACCGTTATCCCCCCCTTGCCGCCGCCAAAGGGCAAATTGGCCACCGCGCACTTGAAGGTCATCCAGAAGGCCAACGACTGGACCTCGTCGATGGACACGTCTTGGTGGTAGCGAATGCCGCCTTTGGTTGGGCCTCGGGTGTCGTCGTAGCGCACCCGGTAGCCGGGAAAAATGCGCAACTCGCCGCTGTCCATGCGCACCGGGATGGAGACTTTCAAACTCGACTTGGGCAATTTGAGCCTCTCGATAGCGTCCTCGGAAATGGACGCGTACTCAAGCGCTTCATCGAGCCTTTGACTGGCGTCGCTGAACAAAGACTGGGACATGAAATCTGCTCCTTTAATTGGGTCGGATCAACGCATTTGCAAGGTAGATATGCGGGACGAACCGTGCAATTGGGATCCGCCCAGATTTATTTCTTACCTAGAAACCCCCGCACCAAACCCGCCGTTCCCACAGTCCCCAACCCCGCCAGCAGCGCCATGACTCCCACCGCTCCTTGTGCTCCCCAAGTCTCGGCCAGCGCCCCACTCTGCAAGCGGCCAAAAGGACCGACGCCAATG
>JAJEEZ010000280.1:0-30030 GCA_022820705.1 Candidatus Latescibacterota bacterium
TATTCGGTGTCGTTGGTCAGGCGCGACACGGTCTGGATACGCGTCAAAGAACCGCCCCGCACGGTCGCCCAAGCCGGCTCCGCGTCCGTCCAGGTGGCCGGGCTGGCACTGCTGTAGCGAAACTCATATTCGATGATCGGGGTGCCTCCATTGGACGCCGGGGTCCCCCAATCAATAACCACCTGCGCCGGATGGGGCGTCGCCACAAGATAGACCACCACCGACGGCACGGTGGCCGGGATGCCCGTAGTACGGGCGGCCTCGCCCGCACCCAACGCATTGACGGCGCGGACGGCAAACGTGTATTCGGTGCCGTTGGTCAGTCCGTCCAAGGTATAGCTCGTGGTCTGGGCATCACTGTTGGGTATCGTCGTCCAGTCCGGGTCCCACGTGGTGCCCTCGTCGTCGCGGAGTCGATATTCATAGCGCGTAATCGGCGAGCCGTTGGCATCGGGGGGCGTCCAATCCAGCGTCACCTGTCCATCGTCCGGCGTGGCCGACAAGCTCCCCGGTGGATCGGGCCGACCGAGGACCGCCGCCGTCTGAACCGACCGCGCCGATTTGCCCGGACCGTGGCCGTCGTCGTAGTTGGCTGTCGCCTGCAACGGCGTTCCGGCCTGCGCTTGCGTCGGCGTCAACGTCGAAACCAACCCCTCCGCGGTGCCAGCCCCCGACGACCAAGTCCACCCAACAGAAGTCACGCCGCCATCCGGGTCGGTCAGTACCGCGGTGATCGGCTCGCCCACCGTTGGCTGGTTCGTAGAGAACGCTATCGTGCCCGGCTCATCGACATTGACCACGGTAACGGAAACCGCCACCGTCGCCGACAATGAGCCATGGTCTGTGAGAACCACCGCGACGCGGTAGGTCGATTGGGCTTCAAAGTCGGGCGGCTGCCGGAAGTGGAGGGTGCGCGTCGGGCCGTGGCCGTGCAATGCAAAGGCATCGGCATCCCGGTCGGTCAGCAACCACGTCAGTTCGCCGTCATCAGGGCCGATGATGGTACGATCCGGCGTATGATCCGGGTCCAGGGCGGTATAGGTGCCTAAGGCATCGGTACTATTTTCGTCTATCGACACCGCACGGGGGCCGTCTAACGTCAGCCGACGATGAACCAGCGTGGCCGTAGTACGGGCGGCCTCGCCAGCGCCCACTACGTTGACGGCGCGGACTTCAAACGTGTATTCGGTGCCGTTAGTCAGGTCGTCTAGGGGGTAGCGGGTCGTCTCGGCATCACTGCCTGGTATCGTCGTCCAGTCGGGCGACCAGGTGGTGCCCCCGTCGTCGCTGAGTCGATACGCATAGTGGGTAATCGGCGAGCCGTTGTCAGAGGGGGTTGTCCAACCCAGCGTCACCTGCCCATTGCCCGGCGTGGCCGCCAAGCGCCCCACCGGGTCGGGCCGACCGATGACCGGCTCGGTCTGAATTGACCGCGCCGATTTGCCAGTACCCTGCCCGTCGTCGTATTGCGCCTGGGCCTGCAACGTCATCCCGACCTGCGCGGCCGTCGGCGTCAACGTCGAAGCCAGCCCTTCCGAAGGGGCCGACCCCGACGACCAAGTCCACCCAACAGAGGTCACACGGCCATCGGGGTCTGCAAGCGTCGCGGTGATCGGCTCGCCGACCCGAGGCTGCGTCGTTGAGAGCGCTATCGTGCCCGGCTCATCGACATTGGACACCGTTACCGATACCGCCACCGTCGCCGACAACGAGCCGACGTCCGCGACAACCACTTCCACCGTGTAGGCCGGCTGCGTCTCAAAGTCAGGGGGTTGCCGGAAGTGGAGGGTGCGCGTCGGGCTGCGGCCTTGCAACTCGAAGGCGCGGGCATCGGTGCCGGTCAGCGACCACGTCAGTTCGTCGTCATCGGGGTCCGCGGCGGTATAGGTGCCGACGGCATCGGTACTGTTTTCGGCAAACGACACCGCGCTAGGACCGTCCAACTCCGGCGGACGATTGGGCTGCACTGGCGTCGCCGTAGTACGAGCAGCCTCGCCTGCGCCTACCGCGTTGACGGCACGAACTTCAAAGGTGTATTCGGTGCCGTTGGTCAGATCATCTCTGGTGTAGCTCGTCGTCTGGGCATCACTATTGGGTATCGCCGTCCAGTCGGGGTCCCAGGTGGTGCCCCCATCGTCGCTGAGTCGATACGCATAGTGGGTAATCAGCGAGCCGTTGTCAGCGGGGGTGCTCCAACCGAGAGTCACTTGCTCATCGCCCGGCGTGGCCGACAAGCGCCCCGGCGAGGCCGGCGGGCCGGTCACCGGATCAGTCTGAATTGACTGAGCCGATTTGTCCGTACCGTGGCCATCGGCGTATTCCACCGTCGCTTGCAGCCGAGTCCCAACCATCGCGGGCGTGATATTCAACGTCGAAGAAAGCCCGTCCGAAGGGGCCGACCCCGACGACCAAGTCCACCCAACAGAAGTCACGCCGCCATCGGGATCGGTCAGGGTAGCCGTGATCGGCTCGCCGACCCGAGGCTGCGTCGTAGAGAGCGCCACCGTGCCCGGCTCATCGACATTGGACACCGTTACCGATACCGCTACCGTCGCCGACAACGAGTCGGCGTCCGTGACAACCACTTCCACCGTATAGGTCGGCTGGGTTTCAAAGTCGGGAGCCTGCCGGAAGTGGAGGGTGCGCGTCGTATCGCGGCCTGACAATTCAAAGGCGCTGGCATCCCGGCCGGTCAGCAACCACGTCAGTGGGTCGCCATCGGGGTCGGTAGCGATGTAGGTACCGACGGCATCGGTACTGTTTTCGGCAAACGACACCGTGCTAGGACCGTCCAATGTCGGCGGACGATTGGACGACACCGGCGTCGCCTTAGTACGGGCAGTCTTGCTTGCGCCCGCCGCGTTGACGGCCCGCACCCGAAACCGGTAGGTGGTGCCGTTGGTCAGCCCGTCTATGGTGTAGCTCGTCGTCTGAGCACTACTGTCTGGTACCGTCGTCCAGTCGGGATTCCAAGAGGCATTGTCTTCATCGACTCGCTGGCGATACTCATAGTGGGTGATCGGCGAGCCGTTGTCAGCGGGGATAGTCCAACGGAGAATCACCTGCCCATCGCCCGGCGTCGCCGACAGGTTCCCCGGCGGGTCCGGCGGGTCCGGCGGGTCCTGCGAATGCACAGGAAAAGCAAAAAAGCACAGAAAAACCAAAAAGAAAACGCGGACCCTACGAAGGACATGCTGCATCATTTTGTACTCTACTCTCCTCTTCAGTGATTTCGCGTCTCAAACCGCGAATGAATTCAAGAAAGCATAATATGGCACAATATATATAGAACGGCAAAAGACAACTATCTGCGCGGCGCTCGCTCGCGGCTATTTTTCCCCTCCCTCGTCCAAATACCAAGTCTCTGGATAGTACGGCCACGTCCAGCGCGAATCCCAACCCCAATAGCCTTGAGGCGGCACATTGTGCAGCTTGTGGCTGACCACGACCGGATGCGGCCCCAAGCCAATGACGCCGAGGGCCCACAGGTTCTCGGCTTGGCTGCGGAGAATCTTCTTGCCCATCGCAATGCGCTCCTCCTCGTCCGTGGTGCGGCGCAGCGTCTCCCACCAGCCAATCAGCTCCTTAATCTGCGCCGGTGGCTCCCACCCGAGTGCGCCGTCGGAGAAATACCACCGCGTCCACTTAGACCACTGGCTCTGCTCCCAGCCGCCATTAGTCGGCACGTACCAATAAGGCTCAATGGGAAAGAGGATATCCGCGTTGCGATCGGCGTGCCAGATGGTCATGTCCATCAAGCCCGCCTTAGCGCGGATTCGTTGCAAGCTGCCGCTGATCTGTTTGAGATTGACGCTTACCCCTACCTCGCGCCAGTGGGCCGTGACCAAGTCCAAGGTAACCTGCTTGGGCGTCTCGCCGATCATGTACTCCAAGGTGATTTGCAATGGCTTACCGTCGAGCCGCTCGCGCCGGCCATCTCCGTCGCGATCGATAAGTCCCATCTCGTCGAACAGGGCACGCGCACGCACCGGGTCAAACTCCGCCCAAGCCGTGGCAAATTCTGGCTCGAAGTAGCGGCTCGCAGACACCACCGTAAGTTGACGCGGCACCCCGTAGCCAAAGTAAACGATGTCGTTAATTTCCTCCCGATTGATGGCCAGCGACATCGCTCGCCGGAAGCGCACGTCTTGGAAAATCCGCCGCAGTCCCTCGTCGGGATGATTCAAATTGAACTGCAACACCACGTCCGAGCCGTAGGGCCGCGGCCAGACGTACGTGGAATAGTCGTTGTACTGCTCAAAGCGCTTAAACAGCGGAATATCGGCCGTCATAAACTGCCGCCCGGCAAAGTCAACCTGTCCGGTCGAGGCTTTGGCCGCCATGATCTCGGGGCTATCGACTCGCTGCACCTCCAAGTAGTCGATATAGGGCAACTGGTTGCCTGCGGGATCCACCTTGAAATAGTAGGGATTGCGGCGCAGCAGGGCGCGCGTCGAAGTCCGGCTGACTAGCACGTACGCCGTCAGTACAGGGCGGTTGAAGTGAATCAGATCAGTCGTGCTGTTGACCGCCCCGAAATAGGTGAGCCAGTCCTGCAAACCCAGCTCTTCGGCCTCGCGCTCCAATTGCGCGGGATCGGTGAAATCCGGGTGGTAGCGGCGCATAAAGTGCGCCGGCATCACCAAGCGCGAACTGTTGTGGGCGAGATGGTTGACAAACAGCGGCATCGGCTGAGGAAAGTGATAACTGAAACTGTGCGCGTCGTGCTTTTCGATTCGCGCGCCCTTGAATCGAGGCTCCACCACTGGCGTGAGCTCCTCGTTCATCAGCACGTGGTCGAACCAGAACGCGTAGTCATCAGCCGTTACGGGATGGCCGTCGGACCACTTGTGGCCGGGGCGCAGAGTAATCCGCAAGGTCCGCGCGCCGTTGAGATACTCGGCCTTTGCCGCAAAATTCGGTAGATTCAACCGCATTTGCGGCCCCGGACGCAGCACCCCCTCGGGCACGTTGATCAGACTTTCACCCGCGAAAAACAGCCGGGCCGTGCCCCCGTAGCGGCCAATTTCTCCGTAGGGTTCGACCACCACCGGGTCGGCGGGCAGGCGCTCGGCGACCGGCGGCAATTCACCGGTGGCCACCAATTCATCGAGTACGGGCGACTGGTGGAAGGTCTGCAATTCCACCGCCGAAGCCGTGGCCGGCGGCTGGAACCAAGCCTCTGGCCACGCACTCTGCGGGATGTCGCCCGTCGACGCTTCAGTCGCGATCGGACGCTCCGCTTCAACCGACACACAACCTAACCACACAACCGCACCTATACTCCACACCATCCTGCCCCATCCAATCACCTGCATGACCTCGCTCCTTTTCCCATCTTCTTGACGAGTTGGGCTAAGTTTAATAATCTGTACCCCATCAGCACTAAATGTCCCCCTTGCGCAACTAATTGTGCCGCCAGGAAAAACCATCATGACCGCACAGCCCCAATTACAGCAAGAGCAAGCTCCACAAGAGCAAGCTCCACCCCCCCAGCCCCAATGCGCGGCTGCCCGCCTACTCCACGCGGCCCTCGCCGACGTCCCCATTCCTTGCCAATTCACCTTTGCACAAGGCGAGACCTTGCGCTTAGGACCGGCGGGCGAACCGGCCTTTAGCGTCGTCTTCCACTCCGACGAGGTGCTCAGCAAAAGACTCGACGAATACGCCATCGGTCGCGCTTACGTCGAAGGCCAGATCGAAATCGAGGGCGATGTGCACGCCTTCATAGATCTGCGTCAACATGCCAAGAAGGGCAATGTCAGCCTCGGCTTCCTGCTGCGGGCCTATCTCCAACTCCTCTGGAGCAACCGCGTCCGCCTCAACCGCGCTGCCATCGCGCACCACTATAACTTCGGCGACGATTTCTACTTGGCCTTCGTCGATCGCCAGTACCATCTGTACTCGCACTGCCTCTTCCACGACGATGACGAGACGCTGGAACAAGCCGCTGAGCACAAGTTTGCCACTATGGCCCAAGCCCTAGACCTAAAACCGGGTGACCGCCTGCTCGACATCGGCGCGGGCTGGGGCGCAGTTACCCGCTACGCCGGTCCGCGCGGCATCCACAGCACGGCCCTGACCATTGCCGAGGACTCGCACCAGCTGCATCAAGACCTCATCGCCGAACAAGGGCTGACGAACTGTCAAATCCTCCTTGAAGATTTCCTCGAACACGACCCGCCCGAGCCGTACGACGCCATTGTCATCTTCGGCGTCATTGAGCACATCCCACACTACCGCGACTTTGCCGCGCAAGTGTGGAAATGCCTCAAACCCGGAGGGCGCATCTATTTGGACGCCTCGGCCACGCTCGAAAAATACAAGGTGAGCAACTTCGTGCGTCGCTATATCTACCCCGGTACTCACACGTACCTGTGCCTACCCGACCTGCTGCAAGAGTTCCTCATGCACGGCTTCAAGGTGGAGGAAGTGGTAGATGAGACTCACGAATACGCCCTGACTCTGAAGCACTGGGCCTCCCGCTTTGAGGCCAACCGCCAGACCGTCGTCGAGCGCTGGGGCGAAGCGGTTTTCCGCGCCTTCCGCCTGTACTTGTGGGGCGGGTCCCACGCCATGTACAACCACCAACTCCAAGCCTACCACATGGTGGCCCAACGCACTGAGAACCCCGGCATCCGGCCAAACTTTTTCAAGCGCCTGCTCTACTTCATCCGCAGCCTCAAATAGGCGGTTTCTCACGTCCCGCACCACCCCCCCACCCGCCTTCTCCCTGCGCGCCGTCCTCACGGGTTTGCTCCTCGTGGGGGCGATCAGCGTGCTGAGCCCTTGGGGCATCCTCATCGTCAAGGGCTCGCAGATCACCAGCAATGCCATCCCTCTAATCGCCGTCCTCTTCCTCTTTCTTCTAACGGCCGCGGCCCTACCTCTGCTCAAGATGCTGGGCCGCGCGTGGGCCTTTTCCCGCGCCGAACTCATCGCCGTGTACGCCATGATGCTGGTCGGCTCAGTCGTGGTCACCACCGGCTTCACCGGCAGTTTCCTGTCGGTCATCACCGGAGCCGCGTACTACGCCACGCCGGAGAATGCCTGGCAAGAGCTTTTCGTCGAGTACATCCATCCTTGGCTAGCACCCAGCGATACCGAGGCCGTGCGCCTGTTCTACGAGGGACTGCCCCAGGGCAGCGCCATACCGTGGGCCGCCTGGAGCCGCCCGCTAGCCGCTTGGATCTGCTTCCTCTTCACCTTCTACTGGGTCCTCTTTTGCCTCGGCGTGCTGCTCCGAGGCCAATGGATCGCCAACGAGCGGCTCGTCTTTCCCCTCACCCGCCTACCCCTTACCATGCTCGAAGACGCGGACTCCGAGTCCCTTTTCGGCCGCTTGTTCAAAAACCGCCTGCTGTGGCTAGGCTTTGCCGTGCCGCTCCTGATCCACTCGTGGAACTCGCTCAACTACTACCACGACGCCTTCCAGCCCATCGCCCTGTATGGCCGCCTATCCCTGCTCCAAGGTAGCGTCGGCCTGCCCTGGATGATCAATCTGCCTATCTTGGGCCTAGCCTACCTGATGGCGCTCAGCGTATCCTTCAGCATCTGGTTTTTCTTTTTGTTCTACACCCTAGAAAAAGTCGTCTTCGCCCGCATCGGCCTCGTCATCGGCGGGGGCGATATCTGGACCTCGGGCGGCGGCTCGGTCCCCGTCTCCCATCAGCAGGCCGGCGGCCTCTTGGTCCTGACCCTCTTCGTGATGTGGACCGCTCGCAGCCATCTGCGCCGCTTGTGGAGCCAAGCGCTAAAAGGCGAGCCAGCCCCCGGCGAACTCATGGCCCCGCGCACGGCCTTTGGCGGCCTCGCCGTCGGCGTGGCGCTCATGGTCGCATGGCTGACCCTCACCGGCCTCTCCCTGTACGCCGCCGTGCTGCTGGTGGTAGGAGCACTCATCGTCTTCATCGGTCTGTCGCGCATCGTCTGCGAGGCTGGCATCCCCGGCTGCCAAACGCCGATGGCCCCGCAGGCGTTTATCACCCGAGGCATTGGCCCCGAGACCCTCGGCCTCGGCAACATGACCGGCTTGGGCCTGAGCACGGTGTGGATGGGCGAGACCGCGGCCAACATGATGAACGCGGTCATGCACAGCCTCAAGCTCACCTCCGGCGACTCGCCTGCACCGCGCTGGCTGCCTTGGGCCTTGTTCGCCGCCATCGCCGTGGGGCTACTCGGCTCGATCTGGTTTACCATGACCCTCGCCTATACCTACGGCGGCATCAACCTGCACGGCTGGTACTTTAGCGGCGCGCCGCGCTGGCCCTTTACCTATATGGCCTCGGTGTACAATGCGCCCGAGCCGTCGTTTGCCCCGCGCCTCGCCTTCACCGCCGGCGGGAGCTTTGTCATGGCAGCCCTGCTCTTTTTGCGCCACCGCTTCGCGTGGTGGCCCTTGCATCCTTTGGGTTTTCCCATCGCCTCCACCTTCACCATTGTTTACTATGGCTGGCTGTCCATCTTTTTGGCTTGGCTACTCAAGGCGACCATCCTGCGCTATGGCGGGGTGCGCACCTACCGCACCCTAATGCCGTTCTTTTTAGGACTAATCCTCGGAGACTTCACCACGGCCTGCCTGTGGCTTTTCATCGACGGGGCCTACGGCGTCGAGGGCAATATGATCTTCAACTTCTGATTTGGCCCCGCAATATACGCTTAATTTGACTCAGCGGGCTAAATGCCAGACACTTGGCATAACTTTAAGAAAAGGAGCAGACAACCGTGATTCGCAAAGCCTTTGTCATGCAGGTCAATCCCGACCAACACGCCGAATACGAAAAGCGCCACAACCCCATCTGGCCCGAGCTGGAGCAGACCCTCAAAGACCACGGCGTCCACAACTACTCCATCTTCCTCGACGCAGACACCCACCAGCTTTTTGCCTATGTGGAAATTGAGGACGAAGAGCGCTGGAATCGCATCGCCGAGACGCCGGAGTGCCGCCGGTGGTGGACCTACATGAAGGACATCATGGCCTCCAACCCGGACGACAGCCCTATTGCCAAGGATCTGCGCGAAGTCTTCCACATCGACTAGGTAGGGGGCGGTTTACAAACCGCCCCCTACAACGCGAAATTTGCCTGAAAAATCATGCACATTTTGGTCATAGGTGCCGGAGCCATCGGCTTTCAGTTGAGCAAGCAACTGAGCCAAGACGGGCACGATATTACCCAGATTGACACCGATCCCAGCCGCGTCAAGCGCGTCAGCGAACAGCTCGACATCATCGTCGCCGAGGGCAATGGCACCAGTTTGCAGGACTTGCGCGGGCTCGGCATCGAGAAGGTGGATCTCGTCGCCGCCATGACCACCAACGACGAGGTCAACCTGCTCGCCTGTAGAATGGCCAAGAAGCTGGGCGTCCAATCGGCCATCGCCCGCATCCGCAATCCCGAATTCACCGCGCCTGATTTTATTTTCAGTCCTCAAGAACTCGGCGTCGATCAGTTCATCCACCCCGAAAAGGAAACCGCCGACGCCATCATCCGCCTCATCCGCCAGTCCAGTGCCACCGATCTAGTCGAGTTTGCCGAGGGCAAGCTCGTCTTGCTCGGCATGCGTCTCGACCACCAGTCTTCTCTGCTTCATGCTCCTTTGACTGAATTGGGCCGGCAGCTTGCCGACATTCCCATGCGCATCGTCGCCATCCAGCGCAAGCAGCAGACCTTGATCCCCCGCGGCAACACCACGCTGCTGCCAGAGGACCGGATCTTCGTCATCAGCGATCCCGACTTCATTCCCTCCGTGGTCAGCTTGACCGGTCTCGCCGACCATCGCATCGAGGATATCGCGATCCTCGGCGGCGGCCTCATCGGCCAATTCGTCGCCCAAGAGCTTTCCTCAGAGATGCGCGTCAGGCTCATCGAAAGTCGCGCCGATCGGTCCCGACAAATCGCCGACCAACTCGCCAACGTGCTAGTCATCCAAGGCGACGGCACGGACTACGACCTGTTGGCCGTCGAGGGACTCGCCGACATGGACGCCTTTATCGCCGTCACTGGCAACGACGAGGTCAACATCATCTCGACGCTGGTCGCCAGGCACCTCGAAGTGCCGCGCGCCATTGCCTTGGTCAACAACGTCGATTACATGCCCATCACTCCGGCCATCGGCCTAGATTCGGTGTTGAGCAAACAGCTCCTGACCGTCAACGCCGTCCAGCGCTACGTGCGGCACCAGCGCATCGCCTCCATCGCCGGCCTGCCTGGCCTCGACGTGGAAGCCGTCGAGTACATCGCCCACGGCGGCAGCAAGATCACCCAAAAACCCCTGATCTCCATCCGCCTGCCCAGGGACTCGATCATCGGCGCTGTCGTCCACGGCGATAGTGTGGTCATCCCCCGTGGAGATACGCTCATCCACCCCGGAGACAAAGCCGTGGTCTTCGCCCGGCACTACGTCCACGAGGAAGTGAGAAAGATCTTCGGGGATTGAACGGGAACGCATGCGCTCCGCAGTTGTATTTCGGGTCCTAGGCGTCCTGCTGACGCTGTTTAGCGTCAGCATGTTAGTGCCCGCCGGCGTATCCCTCCTCTACCGCGACGGAGCGGCAACCGCCTTTCTGTTGGCCTTTGCCATTACGCTCGTCACCGGGCTTGCGTGTTGGTTGCCCACGCGCAAGCAGCGCGCCGAGTTGCGGATCAGGGACGGCTTTTTGGTAACAGTCTTGTTCTGGGCCGTCTTGGGCTTTTACGGCTCCTTCCCGCTGATGCTGTCCGACCAGCCCGAACTGAGCTTTACTGACGCCGTATTCGAGTCCCTCTCCGGCTTGACCACGACCGGTGCCACCGTCATCCAAGGCCTAGACGACCTACCCCGCTCCATCTTGTTATACCGCCAGCAACTCCAGTGGTTGGGCGGCATGGGTATCATCGTCCTCGCCATTGCCGTATTGCCCATGCTCGGCATCGGCGGCATGCAGCTTTTTCGCGCTGAGATCACCGGCCCCATTAAGGATTCAAAGCTGACGCCGAGGATCACCCAGACCGCCAAAGCCCTTTGGTACATCTACTTGAGTTTGACCGTGGCCTGTGCCTTGGCCTATTGGCTGGCCGGCATGGAACCTTTTGACGCCATCGCCCACAGCTTTTCAACGGTTGCCATCGGCGGCTTTTCCACCCACGACGCCAGCATCGGCTTTTTTAACAGTCCGGCCATCGAGCTAGTCGCCATCTTTTTTATCGTAGTGTCAGGCATCAACTTCACGCTGCACTTCTACGCCTTTCGCCAGCGATCCCTGCATCCGTATCGCATCGACCCCGAGTGCCGCACCTACCTAGTCATTTTGCTAATCACCGCCCTAATCGCCTATCTGATCCTCTTTACCCACAACGAGCACGACGCGCTCGCGTCCCTGCGCTACGGCCTCTTCGCCACCGTGTCCATTGTCACCACCACGGGATTTAGCATTGCAGATCATTCGGTCTGGCCCAGCGTGCTGCCGTTTTTGTTGTTCCTCGGCTCGTTTACTGGCGGCTGCGCCGGCTCAACCGCAGGGGGCATTAAAGTGATGCGCCTGCTGCTCATTCTAAAGCAGGGCAGCCGAGAGATCACGCGCCTGATCCACCCCAACGCCGTCCTCCCCATCAAGGTGGGGCTGCGGGCTGTTCCCGATCGGGTCATGGAAGCGGTGTGGGGGTTTTTCTCGGTGTACGTGCTGACGTTCACGCTCATGTTCCTCGCCGTGCTCGCCACCGACTTGGATCTGACTACGTCTTTTTCAGCGGTAGCCGCCTGCATCAACAACTTAGGACCGGGCCTAGGGGAAGTCGTCCACCACTACGGCGACATCAATTCGGTCGCCAAGTGGATCCTCTGCTTTGCTATGCTGATTGGGAGACTGGAAGTTTTTACGCTCTTGGTGCTGTTCAGTCCGGCGTTTTGGCGCAAGTAATATCCGCGGCAATGGCGGCGAGCGCTTCCCACAGATAGGCCGCCAAGCTGTAATCGACCCACAAGCGGTACGCACGCTGCCCACCCGCACCACTCGGCAACACTCCACAAGCCGCCCCTGCCACCTGCGTGTACACCATCCGCCCTGCTGGCTCACGAGCCAAATCCACCGCACAAGCCTGCGCCAAAATGCTCTCGGCATCATCCCCTTGCACCACCAAGGTCACCGACTGCTGCTCCACCCGATAGACCCCGTCCTCCGCAGCTTCCAACGCCGCGTTCAGACGCGCCCACAACTCGTCTTCGGGCCGGCACTCCAAGATCAGTTCACCCGCGCCCACCCGCGCCAAAACCCCATCCGCTCCCACGGGTCGCGTATCGTAGATCCGCTCCGGCAATGCGAGCGCGTGTTGCTCGGCCCACTCGACTAAACGCGGACCTTTGGCCCCGAGCTTGACCATATCAACCGGATGGTGCAAAGCGGCCTGCACCGGAGCAGGTGCGTCGGCGACGAGATGGGCGATGGGGCTTTTGCGCGTCGTGGTCATAGGGTTTATCGCGGGGTTAGAGGTTTCAGGCCGCCCATCCTTCCGACAGCACTTCGGCCTGCTCTAGGACGGTCTGCGTCGCCTGCTCCTGCTTGTCCGGCGGATAGCCGTAGCGTCTCAGCGTGCGTTTGACTAACCTGCGTAGATTCGCACGCACGTTCTCCCGCAGCGTCCAGTCGATGGTGACATTGTTGCGGACGGTTTCGACTAACTCGCGGGCGATGTAGCACAGGGTCTCGTCGCCCAAGACTTGGACGGCGCTGTCGTTGGTCTCCAGTGCATCGTAGAAAGCCAGTTCGTCTTCAGCAAGCCCTAGTTGCTCGCCACGGGCGTTGGCTTCGCGCATTTCCTTGGCAAGCCCAATCAATTCCTCGATCACCTGCGCGGCCTCTATGGCCCGGTTCTGATAGCGGCGCAGGGTCTGCTCTAGCATCTCGGCGAAGGAACGCGCTTGCACTACGTTTTTTCGCCGACGGGTAGTGAGTTCGCCCTTGAGCAGCTTCTGCAACAACTCCACGGCGAGGTTGCGCTGTGGCATCCCCTTTACCTCGGCCAAGAATTCGTCTGATAGTACCGAGATGTCTGGCTTGTCTAGCCCGGCCGCAGCAAAGATGTCCATTACTCCCTCGGACGCCACGGCCTGCGAGATGATCTGGCGCACCGCGTGGTCCATTTCCTCCTTGGACCGTGCGCCGCTGGGAGCGCTCTTGGCGAGCACGGATTGCACGGCTTGGAAAAACCCCACGTCGTCCCGGATGCGCAGCGCGTCCTCGTGCGGCACGGCCAAGGCAAAGGCTTGGGACAGCTCGCGCACGGCCTGCACACAGCGGTCTTTCCCGTCTTCTTGTGCCAAGATGTGTTCCTGAGCGGCGGGGAGCAGGCCCAGCCGTTCCTGTGGTGTACCACTGACCCACTTCGACCAGTCGAACCCATAGAACAGGCCACAGCATATCTCGTACTTTTCCAACATCACAGCCACAGCCTCATTCTGATCCAAGGCCGTTTGCCCTGTGCCTCCGCTCTCGGTGTACGTGGCAAGGGCGCGTCTTAGCTCTTGGGCCAGCCCCAAGTAATCCACCACGAGACCGCCGGGCTTGTCCTTGAACACGCGGTTGACTCGGGAGATGGACTGCATCAGTCCGTGGCCGCGCATGGGCTTGTCTACATACATGGTGTGCAAGCTCGGCGCGTCAAAGCCGGTCAGCCACATATCGCGTACGATTACAACTTGCAATGGGTCGGCGTCGTCGCGGAACCGCTTGGCCAATGCTTCGCGCCGGGGCTTGTTGCGGATGTGCGGCTGCCACTCCAGCGGATCGGATGCCGAGCTGGTCATCACGACCTTGATCGCACCCTGCATGTCGTCCTCGCTATGCCAGTCGGGGCGCAGGCTCACTAGTTCCTGGTAGAGGTCAATGCAGATGCGGCGGCTCATGCAGACGACCATAGCCTTGCCGTCGAGGGCTTCGAGGCGCTGCTCAAAGTGCTGGACGATGTCTTGGGCAATCAGCTTCAGCCGCTCCTTAGTACCGACGATGGCTTCCAACTGCGCCCACTTGGTCTTGATCTTCTCTTTGCGCTCTACCTCCTCGCCCTCGGTCACTTCCTCAAACCTAGGATCAATGAGCGGACGTTGGCGTTCGTTGAGGGCTAGTTTGGCGAGCCTGCTCTCGTAGTAGATGGGCACGGTGGCTCCATCCTCGACCGAACGCTGGATGTCGTAGATGCTGATGTAGTCGCCGAACACGGCGCGGGTGTTGGCGTCCTGCCGCTCAATGGGGGTGCCGGTGAAGCCGACAAAGGAAGCCTGCGGCAGGGCGTCGCGCAGATGCCGTGCGAAGCCGTCGATGAAGTCGTACTGACTGCGGTGGGCCTCGTCGGCGATGACCACGATATTGGGACGCGGGGAAAGCACCGGATGCGCGTCGCCCTTTTCTTCGGGGAAGAACTTCTGGATGGTAGTAAAGACCACGCCGCCCGATTCGACCGAGAGCTTGTTGCGCAGATCGGCCCGGCTGTCTGCCTGCACCGGCGACTGGCGCAGCAAGTCCTGGCAGCGCGAAAAGGTGCTGAAAAGCTGGTCATCCAAGTCATTGCGGTCGGTCAGCACGACGATGGTGGGATTGCCCATCGCCGGCTCGTGAATGACAGCCCCAGCGTAAAAAGCCATGGTCAGGCTCTTCCCCGATCCTTGGGTATGCCAGACCACGCCAATGCGCCGGTCGCCTAACTCGCCGCCGGGCTTCGAGCCTGCTTCGTACCGCCCTTGCACATCCGCGGCGCGCTCATCTGCCTGCTGAAGCTCAGCGGCCCGCAGGGTCTCGCCCACGGCCACCCGCACTGCGTGGAACTGGTGGTAGCCCGCCATCTTCTTGGCGAGTACACCACCGCCGTTGTCCTCAAACGCGATGAAATCGCGCACGAGGTCGAGGAAGCGCCGCTGCTCGAATACGCCTTCAATCAGCACTTGCAGCTCCGGCAGAGAGGCTGGCGCTAGCGCTTCGCCAGCGACCGTGCGCCACGGCTTGAACCACTCCCACCCACTGGTCAGCGTCCCGATCCTCGCCTCGACCCCGTCCGACACGACCAGCGCTTCGTTCATGGCAAACAGAGATGGCAATTCGGCCTTGTACGTCTGAAGCTGTTGCCAAGCGGTTCGGATGGTGGCGTCTTCGTCCGCCGGGTTCTTGAGTTCGATTAGCGCCAGCGGCAGGCCGTTGACGAACAGCACAATGTCCGGGCGGCGATTATGCCGGTTTTCCGTGACCGTGAACTGGTTGGCCGCCAGCCAGTCATTGGCTGCCACATCGTCAAAGTTGATAACCTGTGCTTGCGCCCCACGGATCGAACCGTCGTCGGCCCGGTATTCGACCGTCACACCGTCCACCAGCATCCGATGGAAGGTGCTATTGCGCGCTTCGAGGGTTGGGCCTACCGGGAGGGTCAGCTTGCGGAAGGCGTCGTCGAGGGCATCGGCGGGTAACGAGGGATTCAGCCGAGCCAAGGCATTCCGCAGCCGCTGCTCCAAGATGACCTGACCGTAGTCGGTGCGCTCCTCGGTAGCGATGTCCGGTCCGTGGGCAATCGTCCAGCCGAGACTTTCGAGCCAAGCGAGGGCGGCGTCTTCGACCACGGCTTCGGTGAGGACGGTCATAGGACTTTGGGTGGGAGTTCTTGGCGGATTGTCCGCCGTCGATGCAGATACGCTTGCGACCGCCTCCGCTACACGAAGCACTGTTTTCTCCAGCGTATCGTCTGAATCAGACCTGAGTACCAACTGGCCGCTGTGTAATTCTATGCCGAGGGTTCGGCATAGATCTTCGATCATCAAACGCTGTTCTTGCGCCTGCTGCATGCTCTCCGATTGCATGTGAAGCCAACCCAAGGCATCGCCGAAATCTGTGACCATGTAGCCGTCGTCGCGTTCTAAAACGAACACATCTACTATGTCGCCATCGGGATACATCAGCGGCGTTCGCACCCGTACCCCTTCTTGCGGAGCCGGTGAACACTCAAAACGCGGCATCACTTTGCCGATAGCAGCGCAGAGTTTGTCGGAGTTCATTCTTCCAGCCAAGACATGGGCTATTCGTCATCGTCCGGCATATCCTCATTCAGGATGACATCTACGATGCGCGGGTTCAGCAATCGCCAGCGTTGGCCGGTTCGCTCGAGATCGCCCTCTATGACGAGCGGCGACTTAGTCTCGTGAGCCTGTATGGCCCGCTCGTAATCGGACTGTTTCAGAACGGCCACAACTGCTTGGTTTTGCTCGTCGATGGATGTCCACAGAGCAATAGTTCCTTCCGTATCCGTCTCGTCGCGTTTCAGCCTAGGCACGACGCCAAACAGGCGTATACCCGGTCGTGGTTCGCGGTCGCGAAATAGCCGCGCGGCCTCGCGCAGGATCGGAGCATCGTGCGCGTCGAAGTGGACGACATTCCGATCTGTACTCATCGGATGTGTGCGAGCCCAAACCAGACTGATGTCCAGTGTCGAGAACGGCTCGATCAGCTTGACGAGTGCCTCGCACAAATTGGCACTTACTCCACGCGCTACGGCTTCCGAGAAAGCGCCAGTGTCTCCGCCAACCGTTCTTTCGGTCGCCTCGCGAGTAGCTGCCAGCGAGTCCGCCAGACGCCTTGTTACCTGCCGCTCAATCGGATCATTGCCGTATTCCAACGCCGAAAAGAGCGGTTGTTGTATCGGGTCCACCGGATGCCTTGTTACCTGCGGCTTACTCGGGTCATCGCCGTATTCCAATGCCGGAAAGAGCGGCTGTTGTTGTATCGGGGGAGAAATAACGGGACTCAACAGAGTAATAGCGAATCTACCCTGTTCGGTCTGCCCCAAGCGAACCCGTTTCAGGTAGGCCATAGCTTCTCTATTGGCACCCACACGATAGAGGGGCTGTGGCCTTTGGAGTGAGCAGGCGGCGGCGAGGATCATGTCGCGTGCGCCACTCATGAGGTCAATCCCATCGCTCACTGCCACGCTGCCGCTGTCGTCGCCATCAACGGCCCGGACACGGACTACGTCGCGATCAGCTATCGCCAAGCCGCGATAGATAGCAAGTTCGTCAACATCGGCAGCCTTGGCGAAAATTTCAATGATCATCGAGACGACTCTGGCGTAATCACCCAAGTGTGCAGTTCGTGGCAGAATGATCTCGGGTAGCCCCTCGCCTATAAATACATCGGAATGCTTGCCGTAGGTATCGACCTTGGTCCAGCCGGCCGTGCGAGCGTAAGCAGACAACGCCGCAGGAGAAACCGCAAGCAAGGCTTTCTTGTCTTGGATGCTGACTTTCATCGGTTCCCTCCTTTTCTTGATTGTTCCATTAGCACACGCAAACTTTCGACGTTGAACAGATTCTCTTCAGGGATGCGGACGGTAACAGACGACTGGTTATCGGTTTCTTCGTATCCTTGCAGATTAAGCCAATAGGCCCGATGCCTAAGTATGAGTTCATTTTCGGTGATCGTCATCCATTGTTGTTCGTCTTCCGGTAAATCGAGTACCACGAGTAGCCGAGGGATCTGGACTTCAATACGCAGGTCATTATAATTTTTGATACCCAGCGGGAAGCGCAGGAACCCGTCACGAGGCCGTTCCAAGTTGACAGTAGCTTTCAACTGCAAATCGATCAAGGGCCGCATCCTACCACCGGCACGGATGCACAGATCAACGCTGTCTCGGTCCGTGCTGGGAACTTCAGTGACATAACCGGCACGAACTGCCACTGCCTGTGCATAGACCAAGGACAGCGCTTCTTTCTGATCGGAGTCTGTCAGCAATGTGTCGGTCATGCACTGGCCTCCGCCATTTTTTTAGCATTCTTCATGTAGAGTCTCGCAGTCAGATTCGCGGTGATCTGGAACTTCGAGGTTAGCCCCCCGAGCATTCCTGCTTTCTTTCGAGAAAGTAAAACAACTGGTGAGCCGTCAGTATTCCAATCAATGCAGATTTATAATCGAACTTAGACGGATTCGCAACACCATGCGCGATACTATGTCTAGAAACTTCGATATTCTCTGCATCAGGATCGAAATTTGCAAAATAGACGTCCCGGAGATAGGCAGCAAAACGACGGGGTAAGAGTAAGCATTTATCGTTTTCTATTTTGGCAGCCACTGCTAACTCCGTCAAATTTTCGGGTCTAGGAGGCTGTTGTGCGTCAAAAATGCTATGATGAGTGCGTAGGATTCCCTCTATCCGGGGGAACAACAACGCGGTGCAACTCACAGGATCATCGTTTTGGAACCTTTCGACAGCACGTTCAAGAAGATCAAAGTGAGGCAGGAATGAAGGGTGTTTACGCCAACTCTCCAGCATTTGTGGAACACGGCTCTTGGTTTCAGCAACAATATCATCGAGATTTTCGTCTGGATCCCAATCTGATCGGATATGGCTTATTAAGGCATCGATCTTTTCATTGCTAAGACCCACAAATGGGAACCATTTTGTGGAAAACAAGGCATCCCATTCAGCATCAGAGATGCTAAGCCTTTCTTGAAATAGCACCTGTCCATACATCTGGCCCAAAACTGCGGCTATGTCATACTGGCGCAGCTGTGGCTCTGGAAGTGTGGGGCCAAAATCGAAAAAAAGGCCCTTTCGCCAGCCAATGGAGAAGACAAACAAGAAGCCAGCATCGTCTGGTATTTGTACACCGAGTTCGAAGCTCTCTATATCAGCAATATCATCTTTCCGGACTTCTTCCCCGGCTTTCAGCGATCTTGCTGCACGAGGACGTAGACGTAAATCTAGTTCATTCACATAAACATCTGCTTTGCCGTCACGACGGCAAATAGCAAGCATGTGATCTACTTGCGATGGAGAGATCTGAGACGGCAACCGTTGCAAAATATCGCTGGGATGAACTTCGAGTCGCTGAATGAAGTGTTGCCCATCCTCCGTTGAGGTAAATTCACGGTGGACCACCTGACAATCGTCGCCAGCTCTAGCAGATGTAAAAACATAACCACCAGGTGGGCCCCCAAGGTCAATTTTAAATGGCATTTTTATCTCCACGAGGAATAGAGTCGTAAAACTTATGATCTACCCGCACCTCTCCCGACACTAACTTCGGCAACAGCGCATCACGCTGGGCGGTAAGGGTTTGGGATTCGTGTAGATTATTGAGGATGCGTTTCATAATCGGATTTACGGTACATTCAAATGCCTCAGTCACATTCACAGGCGGCAGCACCATATCAACAATTTTGAACGTCTGACGTGTGATCGTGTCGAAGATTGTACCATGGGTTCGACTCTGTAGTTCATCTACTGCCTTTCTGATTGTCCAATAGGTAAAAAAGTCTGAGTAGCCTTGGGCGCCTTGGATACCGTAACAGGTCTGATTCATGGCCATTGGTATTCCAAGGCAGGCTAGACTTCCTACTGTACCTCTCGCAGTGATGATAGTTGTTCCAACGGGAAGGATTTTGGTACTGCTGTTCTCAACTCCCGCTTGTGTAATGGATCTCTCGGTGTCCAAAGCAAAAATATCGCTCAAGGATGGGGCATCCTTTGCAGTGTACCAAGGGATGTCTCCATTCCAGTAGCTGGCTACCGATGTGCGAGGGGTTCCGCCACTGAGTAGCTCTATGGCATCATCTAGAACTCCAACTTCCCACCCCTCCGGTATCTCCCCCAATTCCGAGTCCACCAGCCGGTCAGGAAAAAGATCGGCAACATCCGACGGCAGCCCGGTATCCCGCCCTTCCATCTTGGCGCGAACCGGATCGAAATCGACGAACCACGACTTGAACAGCGCCCGCGCCATCTCCTCCAACGTCTCATTCATACGCCGATTGAGTTCAATCTTGTCGTCGAGGGTGCCGAGGATATGGGCGATGGTGCGTTGTTCTGGAAGAGGCGGGAGAGGAATTTCTACGAGGCCAATATCTGCCTTCCTCAGACCGAACCGTGTTATTCCGTTTGCATAAGAATGGAACTGATGTTGAACCTCACTAGTGCATAATGCGTAAAACAAATAATTCCCTTCTATCTTCGATGGCATAGGGCGAAGGATTGCCAAGTGATACCCACAGACGAGGCCGGGTATATCTTCGCGTACCAATGCTGGAACACCAATGTCGTCATGTTTCTCAGAATCTTTCGTGATTACAACGTCCCCTGAAGACAAAGAACACTTTGCGATTTCTCGATCAGTGGCCGTAGCTGTCATAAAATCTAAACTGGAGTGAATAAAATTGTTATAGTACACGTCTGTGTAGTTGCAAAGTTGGACAGCACGTTCATTGTCCTTTGTCTTTTTATCTACGCTACTGAGGACGAGGTCAATCACCTCATCTAAAGGGACCTTGCTCCATTCACTTTCCACCAACACCACATACTCCTGCTCAATCTCCCGATGAAAGCCCTCCGGCAGCCTCGCCCAATCGTGCGTCTGCACAAGGATAGGGACGTTCGACTCCTCCAACGCCTCAATCAGATCCCCCAGTTGGCCGCTGTCTATCCGCTTCAAGTCCGGGCCTCTGAGCACTAAGTCCAAATCACTACCCTCGTGGCTTCTGCCATTGACGCGGCTGCCGTAAGCCCACACCTCCACGCCAGGCACGTGCTCGCGCAGCAGGGCCTCAATCTGCTCCCGATAGCGGCGCGGCAAGTCCAGACGCTCAGTCATCTTCCCCCTCCGTTATGACCTGAGCTAATTCCTTGGCGTCGGCTATGAATTGAGGCAGCAGCTTGAGTGTCGTCTCAGCAAAGCCCTCGCCGTATTGGTGCGCCGTGTCGTTGCGGTTGTCTCGGTATTCCAGCCAGCGCTCGCAGCTCTCAACCGAGATTAGCCCATGCTTTGCAGCGTGACGAAACAAATTCTTGAAGGTGAGACGGTCCGCCTGCCGATTGCTGGCGAAATAGGGCCTAAGCCGTCTTTTCAACAAGCTGCCGCTTTGCTCCAAGATCAACTCAAACTCCTTGACACAAGATGCGCGAAAGATGTCGTACCAAACGTCGTCCACGTCGTACTGTTGCAACTGCTCCAACGCCATCTCTAAAGTGCGGATGCAGCGAGTGAGGAATTCAGTGTTGATGTTCATGTCTCATTGCCGATTCACTGTTGGCAATTCGTCGAACGATTTGCCCGTGGTTAGATCGCTATTCTCCGTACATCTCCGTGATAAGGAGTCGGAGTTGGGCCGCCACCTCGGCAGACAACCTGTCGATCTGGTCCCTCAGCCGCTGCTTGCTAATGGTGCGGATCTGGTCCACGGCAATTTCAGCTTCTTTGCCCGCACATTGGATCTGCAATCGGCTCCGCCACTGAGGATGCAACGCGGAAGTAAGAGGACAGACAACGACCGTATCGAGAAACTGGTTCATCTCATTCTGGCTGACCACAACCACCGGACGCACCTTGCGGATTTCTCCCCCTACGGTGGGATTGAGATCAGCAAAGTAGATGGCGTATCGCCTCGGAAAATCCGCCATCAATCGAGACCATCGGCGACCGTGGTGTCGAGATCGCTCCAGTCTTCGCGGTCAGCCGCCATCGCCCGGTAGGTTTCTTGCCAAGAGAGCTTGTTCTTTTCGTTGCTGTATAGAAAAATGCCTTCTTCGGTTTCTTCGAGGACGAGGGAATCTCCCCAGCCGTATTTCTGCAACAGGACCTTGGGAAGACGAATGCCCTTAGAGTTGCCGATGGCGATCAATTTGACATCTCTGGTTGCCATTGCTTGGAGTTCCTCCTGAAAAGAATAATTGTAATTATAGTAATTACCTATTGAGAGGCGTCAAGCCCGTCAGCCAATGCGCCCCATCCTCATTGCTTTTCTCCAAACCCGAGAGCCTTCAGATTCGCGTCAATAGCCTCATCCAACCGAACGGCCTCGGCCTGCTGCTCCCGCCACTGCGCCGTCAGCCGCTGCATCTTCTCCGCAAAAGGCTCCCCATCGTCCTCCTGAACCTCGGCACCAACGTAGCGCCCCGGCGTGAGGACATAGCCGTGCTTGCGGAGCTCTTCCAGCGCCGCACTCTTGCAAAAGCCGGGAACATCTTCGTAGTCGTCCGCTCCCTCCTCGCCTCTCCAAGCGTGATACGCACTGGCAATGCGGGCGATGTCCTCTGGTGCAAAATCGCGGTGGGTGCGATCCACCATAAACCCCAGCTTCCTCGCGTCGATAAACAGAATCTCGCCCCGGCGGTCGCGGTGTTTACCATTGCGCCGGTTGCGGGACAAAAACCAGAGACAGGCCGGTATCTGGGTCGAGTAGAAAAGCTGGCCGGGCAGCGCGACCATACAATCGACCAAGTCGGCCTCTATCAGACTCTTTCTGATGTCGCCCTCTCTCGACTGGTTAGACGACATAGAGCCATTGGCCAACACAAAGCCCGCCGCGCCCGTGGGCGCAAGGTGGTGGACGATATGCTGCACCCAAGCAAAGTTGGCATTGCCCTTCGGCGGTGCCCCGAACTGCCAGCGCTGGTCCTCTTGCAGCCGCTCGCCGCCCCAATCGGAGATATTGAACGGCGGATTGGCGAGGATGAAGTCGGCCTTCAAGTCGGGATGGCGGTCGTTGTGAAAGCTATCGCCGTGGGCAATCTGGCCCTCAATGCCCCGGATCGCCAAGTTCATCTTGGCCAGCCGCCACGTAGTGTAGTTGGACTCCTGACCATAGATAGAGATGTCAGAGCGTCCGCTATTGCCGTTGCCATTGCCCGAGGCGTGGGCGTCGATGAATTCCACCGACTGGACGAACATGCCCGAAGAACCGCAACAAGGATCATAGACCCGGCCCTGATAAGGCTCCAACATCTCGACCAGTAGCTTGACCACGCTGCGCGGAGTGTAAAACTCGCCGCCTCGCTTGCCTTCGGCGCTGGCAAACTGAGAAAGGAAGTATTCATAGACGCGGCCCAGCACATCCTTGGAGCGGGCCTCGGCGTCGCCGACGGTGATATTGCTCACGAGGTCTATGAGTTGTCCAAGGCGCTGCTTGTCCAAGATGGGACGAGCGTAGTCCTTGGGAAGCACATCTTTGAGGGCGGGGTTATCGCGCTCAATACCGGCCATAGCCTCATCTACAACTTGGCCAATAGTAGGTTGTCGCGCCTGCTCCTTGAGACAAGACCAGCGGGCCTCGACAGGCACCCAGAAAATGTTCTCGGCGCGGTACTCGTCCGGGTCTTCGGGATCGGCCCCTGCGCTCCGCTCCGCCTCCAGCCGGGTGTATGCTTCCTCAAAGGCGTCGGAGATGTACTTGAGGAAGATCAGGCCGAGGACGACGTGCTTGTACTCGGCAGCGTCCATGCTGCCCCGCAGGGCATCTGCCATCTGCCACAGCTCGGCCTCATAGCCAGTGGTCGCCCCGTTTCCCTCTGTGTTAGAAGTTGCCTGTCTCGTTGTCGTCATTGTGTTTCGTATCCTCTAAGCCATTGCCCGCCGAGGTTTCACACGCTCGGCGATGCTCTGGCCCACCTCGATCTCGGCTCGGCGCAACTCATAGGTCTTCTGTAGATTCAACCAGACCTGTGGCGTTGTCCCAAAATAGCGCGCTAGCCTAAGCGCAATGTCGGCGGTTACATCACGCTGACCGTTGAGAATCGCAGTCATGCAGTCCGGCGACACATCTAGCGCCTTACCCAACTCGTTAGACGACAGGCCGAGCGTCTCAAGCTCCTCGCGCAATATCTCGCCCGGATGGACCGGTCGCATACCGTTTTTTACGCTCATGTCCTTACCCCCTGTTAGTGATAGTCCACTATCTCTACGTCAAAAGGCTCACTGTCCTGCCAGCGGAAGCATATTCGCCATTGCCGATTGATCCGAATACTGTGCCAGCCGGCTCGATTTCCTCGCAACGCCTCTAGGCGATTGCTCGGCAAGTTAGCCAGATCCTGAAGGGACTCCGCGCTGTCCAGATACGCGAGACGGCGCGTAGCTTGGTTCGCGAATCCTTGGAACTCTGCAACGTGATGGCCCTCAAAGAAACGCTGGGTCTTTCGATCTTTGAAACTGCGGATCATTGATATAGATGTCCAATAATAACAAAAATTAATACACCGGCAGACGATTGCCCACCGTCCCCGTGAACCCATCGACGATGAGCCAGATTCCCGCAGTGACGACTTGGCCGAGAGCTATGCCTAGGAAGAAGGGCACGGTCTTGTGGTAAAGAGCCGCGCCCCCAAAGCGGAGCACCAAGGTCTTGACGAACCAAGCGAGAAAAATCGCGAACCAGATATGGTTCATAACCCAGGCCATACTCGCGGCAAAGCCCAAAGGATGTAGCGGCCACCAAGCCCAGTAGTTGCGCGCACCAATCAGCGCACTCATCAACAAAGCACCACCGCCGGTCCACAGCCAGCCAATGGCGTCCGGGCCGGTGGGATGGAGTAGTTTTTGCGCGGCGAACTTGGATGGCTCAGCCGCAAAGGTAGAAAAGTACTGCTGATGTAGGTTGACGGCTCCGTGCGTATAGGCCAAGTGCAGCGTGTACCAAGTCGATAGCACAAGGCTGATGAGCATGGCCGCGGCCAAGCCCCACAGCAACCGGCGGCGATCCCCCGCCAACTCGCTGCCCAAGCGCAAGCTATTGGCCAAGGGAGCGGTCATGAAAACCAACAGGTCGCCGACCCAGACCAAGGTGTAGCCCAGCGCCACCACACCCGGCGCACCCAAGGCTGGCACACCCACAGCACCGATGGTAAATCCAGCGGGAATCATGCCCGAAGTAATAGTGGGAGTACCAGCCTCGGCGATGATGCGCGTCAGCGCAACCAAAAGACCCAGCGCCACCACCACCACCAGCGCGGCGATCCACATCGGCAATCCGCTCTGCCACAGCCACAGCACCATGCCCACCGTACCCAAGACCAACCCGACGACGGAAAAGCGATAGGACGCCATTTCCTCTTCGTCTTGCCCAGGGCGCAAAAAGCGGCGTCCAACCTCGGCCAGATGGGCGCGGGCCGTCCACAAGCCATAAACGACGAGCACGGCGCAGGCCCCTATCATCTGATGCCCCATCCCCGGATCGGACCACGTCCCCACTTCGGCGGTATGCTGCAAATGCAGACTGTGCAACAAGCCCTCTTGCAGGGCGTGGAGCAGATAGAAAACCCAAAGACTAAAGGAAAGCTGGACGCCGATGAGGTAGGCGAAGCCGAGCATCAGAAAGTTTATGTCGAGACGCAAGACGACGATCTGCCGCAGCAGCGACAGTCGCGTATCCAGCACGGGCGAAGGCATGGCGGGGAAGTAGTGATGCAGGGCCTCTAAACTGCCAAGGACAAAGGGAATGGCCAAGCCCAGCCAAACGAGGCGCTGGCGGAAAAAGGGCGCGAGCCGACCTTCCTCCGCGCCTTGGATCATAGCCAGCGGCACCTGCGCTAAAGGATAGGCTAGCCGCTCGTTATCTACCCACTGGCGGCGCAGGATATTCATCAGGCATATCAGAGACAGATAGAACGCCGCGTAGAACGCCAGCCAACGCCCCAAGGGCACCAACCAAGCATCCCAAGGGATCGGCGCATCGCGGCCCACGCCCTCGTAAAAGTCCCGGATAGCCTCTATGTCCGCGACGACCATCCAGTCGGCCAAATGGGGGTGGATCAACACGGCCCACTGGTTTTCTGGAGTAGCGTAGTAGAAGGTGCCGGTGATCATCGGCAGCAGCAGCCCCACTACGCCGCGCGTGGGAATGGCCGTGGCCACTGCCATCATCGCAAAGATCGTCAGCAACTCGCCGCGGCCAAACGCCCACTCCCGTCGCATAGCCCCCAGTGCCACCTGCACAGTCAGCAGCAGCACGAACAACAAGAAAAACGCCGCCGGCGTCGCCGACGAAAGCCCTAGCCGCGATCCTTGCATCACCATGCCCCCATAGGGCACGCCGACGGCGATGAGGGCCGCCAAGAGGCCGCCGGTGAGCAGCGCGCGCCCCGTAGCACCCCGGCCCGTGGTCTGGTCGCGGCGCACTACGCTCTGGCGATAGACAGCCGGTATTTGTCGGAGCAAGACCAGTCCTTTCCTAGCGCCGCCCCGACAACGCCTGATACGCCACCAAGACCCTGTGGACATTTAGCGAAGGTCTCTTACCGTACATCGGGAATTGGGGTCGGGCTAGGGGATCGGCGCGGCAGCTAAAACAGAGCAACACAGCGGTGAGCATGGGCATTGGCTAAGGATAGGATGGGCGGGAGAGCGAGGCAAACGGAGAGTGCTCTTTTGGAACCTTTGCCTATACTGTTTAGTCATTCCAGCGTATGTTTCCGCCAATAGTAATGGTCTGGTTTGCCTTCTTTCTCTTGGGATACTCCGCGGCTGATTCCCAAGCCGAGGTCGTGGTACATGGCGTAGTGCTTGATGCGGAGACGGGAGAAGCCCTGCCGCGTGCCAACATCGAGGTGGTAGGCCAAGCGTGGGGGACTATCGGCGATGGCAAGGGGGCCTTTCGGCTGGTGGTAGATGCGTTGCCGGTGACGCTCAGGGCGACGCACATAGGATACGCGCCCGTTGAGTTGCTGATGGCCGAGGCCGGCCCTCTAGAATTCCGTTTGCAGCCGATACCTCTTGAGATCGAGGGCCTGATTATCGACGGCGACGACCCAGCGGTGCGCATCATGCGCGAAGTGATCCGCCGCAAACGTGCGTGGACACCGCTTGCGCACCGCTACCGGGTCGAGGCGCATACGCGCCAAGTCCTCTACAGCAATCAGTACATCGCGGCGATCCGCGAGAGCCTAGCCGAACTGTATCGAGATCGGGACAAAGGACTGCGCGAACAGTTAAAGGCCAAAAAGCACACGGCCAACGTGAGCGCTTCAATGCAGGTCTTTGCGGCGGCGAAGTATCTGTTCAACCTCTACGACGACGAAATCGCGCTCCACGGGCAGGTTTTCACAGGGCCGACGCACCCGCAGGCACTGAAACACTACTCCTTCCAACTGGTCGGCCACAAGGACGACCACTACTTCATCTCGATGCAGCCAAAAACCAATGCCTTGCCCGGCTGGACGGGCGCGCTGGTCGTCCAAGACGGCGAGTATGCCCTAGTCGAGGCGCAGCTTTGGCCGAATCGCCGACTGCATCCGGCCGGTTTTGCAACGGAGAACGGGCTTGGCTACCGGCTCAAGCAGCACTTTGCCCGCTTCGCGCCTGGAGTTTGGTTGCCGGTGGAGACCGAATACGAGATCGAAGGACGGTTGGGCACAACAACCGGCGGCGAACGCATCCGTCGCCTCCGTGGCGCGCCCACGCCGCAGGCGCGATTGCGCGGTTGGACCCGGTTCAGGGGCTATGAGTTCGACGCACCGTCGATTGATTATGCGTTCAACGTAAGACAAACCCTCTTGGTAGAACCGCACTCGCCGACCTGGGACAAGTTTCTAGACAAACGGCGAGCTGAGTGGCCCTTGACCCGCCGACAAGCGCAGGCTTTTGCGGACTTGCAACAAGGCTTCGAGCCGCTGGCCGAGCAAGCGGTCGCCGCACTCTATCGGCTCCACGAACAGCGGGTGGGCGAAGAGGTGCCCGCTGTGATCGGGGAGGATCCGCTGGCACAAAAAACTTTGGTCAACGATGCGCTCTTGCGCGATGTCGTCGCCGGGGCAACCGGGGTCCACCTCGACACGAGTCTGACGTTCTTCGGCCAGCACCTAGCAGAAATCCCGACAGCAGCTAGAGGCAAGCTCACGCCGGAATTGTGGGCCAACCGCGTCGATGCGCTGCATTTCGGCTCGCGCTGGCGCGGCACCAACCTGCTCGGCCAGCGTACTGGGATCTACTTCAAGGGAGGCTACAACACCGGGTACGGGCGCTTCTTTGCGGGCGTAGGGTCAAAGCGGACCTGGGGGGCGGATGGCCGCAGCTTCACGGGCCTGTACTACCAGCGCGGCACCGTTCCACGCTATCCTTCGTCCCTCTATACACTCGCCGACAACAGCTATCCCTTTCTGCTCAGTCTCGACGACTACTTCGACTTCTACTGGCGAACCCGCTGGCGCGCCGAGGCGGGCTATCGCTTGGCGCAGCATAGCACCCTGACACTGGCGTTCAATCGAGAGCGTCATAGCAGTTTGCGCAAGGAGACAGACTTCAGCTTCTGCCGCACGCAGTCCAAAGATAGTTACGTCTATGAGCACCTCTGCGCCGATCGGGACCTAACCTACAGGGATAATCCCCCAATCCGCGCGGGTCGCATGACGTCGCTAGAGCTGGTGTTTGACCTAGGGGGACTCGACCCCAAGGCGTGGCATCGCGCCCGGCTCGCAGCCGAGTACAGCGACGAATGGATGGGGAGCTTTGCCCGTTTTGCCCGCCTAGATGCCCAGCTCGACTGGCACGTCGAGCCAGCGCGGGGCAGGCTCTGGCCGGCCGAGTCCAACTATCGGCTCCAAGCCGGTGCGGGTCTTGGTCAGGTGCCGATTCAGCGCTACGGGACCCTAGATGCTGGTCTGGTGATCGTCGCCCCCTTTGGCGCATTTAAAACCCTGCGCAACCGCCCATACACAGGCCAGCACTACGCGGGATTTTTCTGGCAACAGCGCTGGCGGACCGGCCTCTTCGAGCGGTTGGGGCTAGGGTGGCGCGCCCAGCGCTGGGGATTGGGCTGGGCACTGCACGGGGCCGCGGGCCGAGTTTGGGATCCTGCCGAGGACCCACCTACACTCCTCCACCACGAGCTCGGCCTATCGCTGACTCTGCTCGATTATCTCAATGTAGAATACACCCGCAGACTGGATCACCAAGAGGGACACTGGAGCCTGAGTGCGAAGAAGGCATTTTGAGTAGGGGCAACCCTTGTGGTTGCCCTCGTAGGATTCCGCGGGCTGAATGCGCCGGGTCGCTTGGGTGCCCACAAGGGACGCCCCTACATCTATCATTGCGGCGCAGATGCGTAACATCAGTTACGAACTGATGTTACGCACTTAGTGGCTGACTACCCAGAAGGGATCGGGGTAACAGATGCTTCGACTCCGCTCATACCCAAGGGCCTGTGCGCAAGTCAGTTACCAATGTCTAGCCTCTCACAGCTTCTGCCGCTCGTCCTCAGGATCGTAAAACGGCAGCGCAGTCACCTCCGCCACACTCGTCGAACCATCGTCCAAGCGCACATCCACCTGCGTGCCGGGCGCGGCCATATCCGCTTCGACAAAGGCCAAGCCCAACGGATAGCCCAGCGTCGAGACCGGGGCGATACTGGTCACGCGGCCGGCGATCCACCCACTCCGCATAATCAAGTTGCACTCCTCGGGCAGCTTGCCGGCAAAATCAGCGGGCCACCGCACGCCGACGAGTGTGCGCCGAACTGGGCGCGCGGCGTAGATTTGTAGGCTACGCTGACCGACGAAGAAGCGCTTGTTCTTGCCAATGGCCCACGCCAATCCCGCCTCTTGGGGATACGTCAGCGCATCCGTGTCGTGGCCGACGATCAAGTGCCCTTTTTCCAAGCGCAACAGGCGCTGCGCCTCCACCCCAAAGGGCCGCGCACCGGCCTCTATCAACGTGCGCCACACATGCTCCCCCTCCCAAGCCGGCACGTGGATCTCGTATCCCAGTTCGCCGACAAAACCCACCCGCATCACCATTGCCCGCACCCCGGCTACCTCGCCCTCGCGCACTCGCAGATAGGAGAAAGGCCCCGACCGCAAATCGATGTCCGTCAACCCCGCCAGCGCGTCGCGGCTTTCCGGGCCAGCTAAGTTGAACGCGGCCAGTTGACCCGTGACATTGCTCAAGGTCACGTCCAAGCCCCAGATCGCAGCCCAGCGCAACATCTCGCGGTAAAAAGCCGCCGCGCCGCTGCTCGTCGTGGTCGCATAGAAGCGGTCTTCGGCCAACCGCGCAATCACCCCGTCCTCGATCACCACCCCGCTCTCGTCGAGCGCCACGCCGTAGCGGCAGCGGCCAACCACCTGCTTCTTGAAGCGGCCCGTATAGAGGCGTTCAAGTAGCTCAACAGCATCCGGGCCACTGACCTGCAACTTGCCCAACGTGCCCACGTCGATGATTCCCAACCCAGCCCGCACCTGCTGCGCCTCCTGCACAATGCACTCGTCGCGGCTGGCGTCGCCGCGGGCATAGTATTCGGGCCGGTACCAGTCGCCAGCGTGGGCA
>JAJEEZ010000285.1:0-7284 GCA_022820705.1 Candidatus Latescibacterota bacterium
CAATCTCTGGGACTGCCGCTATCAGGCACCCTTGGCATCCTGCTTAACGCCAAACAATACGGTTATCTATCTGATCTAAAGGTAATGCTGGATCAACTCATTGCTGCTGGCTTCTACCTTCAGCCCAACGGCCCGCTCTACAAAGAGTTGCTGCAACGTGTTCTGTGAACTCGTAATCTCTAGCTAGCCCATGTCATCCCTCTTCCACAAACTCTACATCGCCACCCTAATCTGCTGTCTCCTATTCCTCGCCTTCATCTACGGCGTAGTCTCGGCGATCTTCCACCTCGCCCCCGCTCCCGACATCCGCATCCACGCCGTCAACGCCTACGGCCACCTCGCCTATCTCTACGAAGACCTCACCGACACCAAAAACCAATACACCAGCACCATGTGGTTTGAAGACGCCAGCACGCCATCCGGGGCCATCATCCACAACGCCGCCGCCATGCAGCCCGGCCTGACGCTCGTATCCAAAAATGCCACCGCCGCTGTGCTCATGGACTCGCTCGGCAACATCGTCCACCAGTGGCAATGCGACTTTGCCGAAGCCTTTGACGAAGACGACTTCGCCGCCTTCCCGCAGCAACCCGACATGCTGCACTGGCACCGCACCCACCTGTATCCCAACGGCGACCTCCTCGCCAACCACGACTACGTCAACCACTACCCCTACGGCTACGGCCTCGTCAAACTCGACAAAAACTCACAGGTAATCTGGAAATACACCGGCACTGCCCATCACGACTTCGACTTCGACGACCAAGGCAACATCTACACCCTCGTCCAAGAAATCGGCACCACACCCATCGGCAACATCCAACCCCCGTACATCGAAGATTTTGCCGTGGTCATCGACGGAGTAACCGGCCAAGAGAAGCGGCGCTTTTACATCTTCCGCGCCCTGAAAAACTCGCCGTATCGCAGCGTGTTCGACCGCTGGCAGACCACCCGCCACAGCGAAGTCACCCACACCAACGCCATCCGCCTAATCCCACCGGATTGGGCCACAGCCGCTCACATCCCGCGCGCCAAAGCCGGCGACCTGCTCATCTCCCTGCGCAACCCCAACGCCCTCATCATCGTCGATCCCATCGAGCAACAAGTGATCTGGTATGGAGAGGGAATCTGGAAACAGCAGCACGACCCAGACTTCCTGCCCAACGGCCGCGTACTGCTCTTCGACAACCAGGGCCTGCGCGGCCACCCCTTCGGCCAAAGCCGCGTACTGGAAATCGATCTATTTACGCACGAAATTTACTGGGAGTACAAAGGCACCAGCGCCGACCAGATTTTCGACAGTTGGATCCGCGGTGCCCAACAGCGGCTGCCCAACGGCAACACTCTCATCACGGAATCGCAGCGCGGCCGCCTGCTCGAAGTTACGCCAGCCGGCGAAATCGCGTGGGAATACTACAACCCAGACCGCGCCTCATACCAAGGCAAACCCCTGCGCGGCATGATGACCCAAGCCCAGAGGATACCCCAAGATGCCCTGTCATTTCTCGAAAATTAGCCTCGTTTGCACGCTCCTGCTCCTGTTCAGCAGCGCCGCCCACGCCTACATCGGCCCCATCATCATCATCGGCGCAATCGGTAGCATGTTCGGCTGGGTCGCCGCCGTAATCCTCGCCGCCGCACTCGTCGCCTCGTACCCCTTTTACGTGCTGTACCGCCGCAAAAACAAGCGCAAACAAAGCAAGGAAGAGTTGTCCTAGCGCCCGTGCTCCCGCAGTAGTTGTATCCCGTGCGCCAACGCCCCGGGCGTATCCACATCCTGCCACCAAGCCGCGCCAATATCCAAAGCGCGCAACCGACCCTGCTCGATCAGTGCTCGCATCCCATCGGTCAAACTGCAATCGCCCCGACGCGCTTCCACCTCGCGAAGATGCGCCACCAACGCGTTACTGCAAGCGAACAGACCCGTATCGACGGAGTTGAAATCCGTCAACTCCTTGCCAATCGCCGCAATGCGCTCGCCTGCTAGCCGCACCTTCGTCGCATCGTCCATGTCGTAAATCGCGTCCAATTTGCGATCCACCGCTAACACCACCTCCCCGGAGCTTGGACTAACGCCGCACATCGCGGTAATCATCGCCGGGTCGAAGAGATGATCGGCCATCAGTAGGAGGAATTTCTCCGCGAGCATTTCGGTCGCCGCCAACACCGAAATCCCATTGGATAGCTTCCATTGTGCATTCTCGACAAACCGCAGCCCGATCCCCAGACCACTCGCTCCGTTCAGAGTCGCACACACATCCGCGCTACAATGTCCAGTAACCACGACAATCTCCTGCAGGCCGCTTTGCTCCAGCATCCGGCAGGTGCGCACCAACAGCGGCTCGCCTTCTATTTGCACTAGGGATTTGTGCGCCACCGGCACGTGGTCGCGCAAACGCGAGCCGTGTCCGGCGGCCAAAATAAGCGCTTGGTCAATCACAAGATATCTCCTCTAACCGATGATAAACACTCTATTGCCGGTCTTGCCAGTAAAGTAATCGATGACAACCCACAGGCCATTGCACAGCGTCTCACCCATAATCAGCCCTAAGAAGAAGCGCACGCTCGTCGCATAGACCGCTGGGCCGCCAAAGCGCAACACGCATAGCTTGATCGCCCAAGCGATGAAGACGCTGAACCATATCTTGTCCATTAAGTGATTGGCCGCCACCGCAAAGCCCAGCGGGTGCAAAGGCCACCAAAGCAGATGCTGCCGCGCCCACATCAGCAAGAGCATCACAGCACCACCCCCAGCGAAAAAACCCAACCCATCCCAAGCGACGCCGGCCGGTTCCAGCCCGCGCACTGCATAGTTGTACACAGTCGAAGGCCCGCCCTTGAACAGCCATCCCACCAAATTGATCCCGCCGTGGCGGTAGGCCATCTGCAACACCATCCAGCACGAGCCGACCGCGCCGATCAAGATCGCCAGATACACTCCCCACAACACTAGCCGGCGACTCCGGCGGTCCAAGTCCTCGATCAGCTTCAGCCCATTGACCAGCAGCGCCATGACGAAGATGCGGATGTCGGCGCACCAGATGTAGGCCAGCGACAGATTGAACACCCCGCTGGGGCCGACCAGATTGGCCCCCAGCCCTTGGATCATCAAATCCGGCGCAATCATCGGCGAGCGCACCGCCGCCAACCCGGCCTCGGCGACCACCCGACTGATCCCAATAAAAATCAACAGCGCCAACCCTATAAACACCGCCGCCACCCATAAATGCACCCCCATCAGCCACAACCATCCCACCATGACCCCAAAGCCAATTAGCAGACCGGAGACCGCACTGCGATAGGTGGTAATTTCGTCGCCGTCATCCACATCTCGCCCGCCCCCAAATGCCTTGCGGAACACCCCACCAATGTGCTCCCGTCCCACCCATAATCCGACCAGCACCATCGCAATCAGCGCCCCACCGCCTTGATACGCCAGATAGGGCTGCCCAGCAATCCCATAGACGAACTTCTGCTTCGAGATGACCCCCATCAGGATTAGGGCCTCGGACTCGGCTTTAGCGATCAGTTGGAACACCCACAGCCCGGCGGAGATGCTGGTGTTGATCAAATAGGAAAAGCCAATGAGCGCGAAGATGACCCGCAGTTGTAGCACCTGGTTACCCACGTAGGGTAAGCCCCAGCTCAAATTAAAGGCGGGTAGCGCCGGCTCGTAGTGGTGCAGCGCCTTGAGCGATCCGAAAAATAGGGGGATGGCGCAGCCGTACCACATCGCCCGGCTGGTGAAAAAGCGGTTGAGCAATCCCTTGCCCTCCCCCTGAACCATCGCCCGCCCGACTTGGGTAATTGGGTAGGCCAGCCGCTCGCGGTCCATCCACTGCCGCCGCAAAATCACCGCCAGCGAGACCATCACCACGTAGAGAGCACTGAGAAACACCGCCCACCACACAAGCGGCTCAACCCAAGCCCCATAGGGAATCTCGCCCCCCTCAAAAAAGGTGCGGTTGTCCTCGCCGTCATCGACCAAAATGGCGTATTCGGGGAAGAGCGATAGCAGCTTTTCCTGCCATTGGTTCTGCGGCGTCGCATAGTAGAAAAACGCGGCGATGATCGGCAGTAGCTGCTGGCTCATGCCCATAGTACACAGGGCCGAGACCATCAACAGCATGACGTACACTAGCACCAGATCGGCACGGTTGAGCGCCAGTGAGCCGCCGCGCAGGACTGCGCCGAGGTTGAGCAGAGCCGAGACCACCAAAAAGGAAGCCAACCACCAGCCCGGATCGAGCACGTCAAACTGCTCCTGCGGCAGGTAGTACGCCAGATAGGCGACCAGCGCCACCACAGCTATCCCCAGCGCCCAGGCCCCATTCCGCGCCGCCACCTTGAAAAGGACGTTCAGCAGGCCGATGAGAACCAAAAACAGAAAAATTGCACCCGGGGTATTAAAATCCCACGCCATGAAGGTCGCGTGCATAGCCGTATTGGCATACGGCGCACCAATGGCTAAAAAGAAGCTCAGAAAGACCCCGGTCCAAAAGCCACGCCAAGTGATGCCCGTGCGCCCCGCTAATCTCAGCGTCCCAGGGCGAGATTCGAGGTGGTCGGCAAATGCATCGGGAATGAAGCGCCGCAAACTTCAATACTCCATGTGGATGTCGGCCAGCACGGGCGTTTCCGCGACCAAATCGCGCACGCGGCGCAAATGCCGCTGCCCGCTTCGGCTCAGCGCAGACTCGTCCCCCGCCAGCAAATCGCGCTGTTCCAACGCGTCAGTCGCCAAGTCGAACAGCATGGAGCCGCGCCAGCTATAGTTGATGTACTTCCAATCGTCGGCCACAATTGCGTAGCCTTTGCGCGACCACTGCACGTGTTCGTCCGTGTTGACCACTACAATCAGACGGTCGGGATCAAGCGGCCGCAGAAGCGAGCGGCCGTCCAGTCGCTCCTGCCACGCAGCGACCGTGGAATCCGCGGACAGTCCGAGCAAGTCCAGCGCAGTCGGCACCAAGTCCGTCAACGCGACGCGCACCTGTGCGTTCTTTCGCCATTGCTCCCAACCTGCCCCTAACCGCTGCCGCTGCCGCTCGGGCACGACGGCAAAAAACGGAACGGCAATCGCCGTCTGGTAATACGAATCCGTGCGGTGGAGTTTGTGAACGCCATCGAGGTCTTCGCCGTGGTCGGCCACAAAGAGCACAATCGTATTCGCCGCTAGGCCCTCTGCGGCGAGGTGGTCAAACAGCCGTCCGAGCAGGTGGTCCATATAGGCCACCGCATTATCGTAGCTCGCGTCCGGCCACGGCTGCCAATCCGGCGGCGAGTACCCCGGATAGTGCGTGCAATTGAATTGCAGAGCCACCACAAACGGACCGCGCGCGGCAAAGCGGTCGATAGTTGCCAAGGCCTCCGCTATCATCCGGCGATCATCCATACCTTCGGAGTTGACGATCTCAGCGTCCGAGCGCTCGAGCGTAAACACGTGATCCAGCGCGTCATCGACGAAAAAACCTTCGAGATTGTTCCAAGCGTAACTCTGTGCCGAGATCAGCGCGGTCTGGTAGCCGGCGGCGTGGGCGTAGTGCCACAGCAGCGGGAAGGTGTGCTGCTCTACGGGCGTGCGCGACGGGAACAGCCCAGTCAGCATGGCCGGCAGTGCTACCTTAGTCGCCGTGGCATTGGACACGGCCTTGTCCATTTGCACCCAATCCGCGGACCGCGCCTTGCGCAACGCCGCCAGTCGAGGCGTGGTTTGCCGTTCGTATCCGTAGATATCCATGCGGCTGAGCGCGACGCTTTCCCCAAGCACCACGATGAGATTGGGCGCACTCGCATCCACGGGTGAGCCGCTGTAGATAGCAGCAGCAGCCGGACGGCTCGCCTGCAACAAGCGCCCGTGTACCCCGCCGACGAGCGAGTGGATGGCAAGGTCAACAGCCAGCTTCGCGGCCGCCGCATCCGGCACCATGATGCTCGCATGGCGATGCACCGCGCCAAAAGCCACCAACCCGGCCAAGCACAGCGCGGCCAAAATGCGGCCCCAATCCTGAGACCGGAAAACTCTGCCGTGCGCGACTCGACTGAGCGGTTCGGCTGAGCTCACGACTCGACTGAGCTCGCCGAAGTCCGTCGAAGCCTCGCCGAAGTCTAACCGACGACCCAGGCGCAGCTTGTAGCACCACCAGCCCACGATAACGGCCACAATGGCCACCCAAACGACCGCATCCCCCCAATCGGCCTCATTGATGATATACCCCCAAGCCTCGCGCGGATGGCCCGCCGAATGCACGAGCGCGTAGGCCGTTGGCCAGCAATAGAATATCTCGTGGAAGCCAAGCCATATCAGGGCCAAGACGGAGACTACTAAGCCGACGACGAGGACAAACGCAGCTTGCCAGCGCGGGCGCAACCGGCAGCTAATCACAAACAGACCCTGCCACATCACCAGCGAAAACGCCACCGACAGCCCCCACCACACCCACTGCATCAAGCGCAAATCGAGCGTCGGCCGCAGCCACAGATCGACGGCCACTCCCAACAAGGTAATGGGGAGCAAAGGCAACATTTGCTTGCGCACGGCGGAATCGTCCATCAGAACCTAGCGAATGCCCGCTCATATAGCAGTCCTGAATGACTTGAACGATTCGATGGGTAGATCGTCTTGTCCATACTGTTCTGCGACCATCTACGTTCATCCGCAGATAAACGCAGATGTTATGCGCCCAAAACCCCCAAGCGCTGCAACTCCTGTTCGATCGCCTCGCGCCCCTCCGGCGGCACGTCAATCCGGGGAGGACGCACCACACCCCCAGCCAACCCCATCAATTCCATCGTCGCCTTGAGCATGCCGGCGTCGTCAAAGCGCGAGCGCAACCGCTCCAAGGGAGCCAACTGCTCCTGCAACTAAATCATCTGCGGCCAGTCCTGTTGTTGCGCGGCCGCAAAAAGCGCCAGCTCAAGCTGCGGAGCGAAGTTGACAAAACCAGCGGTAAAGCCCTCGATCCCGGCTTGGAAGCGGAAGTGCAACACACCCGGGTCGTGGCGCTTGTTGCCGATCCAGACGAAGCGGTCGCCGAGCCGCTTGATGGCGCGGAAGAGGTGGTGCGGCTCAACGCAGGGATCCTTGATCGCGGCAATCTGCGGCACCGCGGCCAGCCGCTCGAATAGTTCGGCCGACCAGCCCTGCGTATTGTAGGGCATCAACGCCAACCCCGACCGCGTCCCCAATGCCTCGTAGTATTGATACACGCCTTCGGGATCTTCGGGCACTTGGTGGCGCGTGTAGGGTGCCATCGCCAGCGCCACGCGCAATCCCAACGCCTC
>JAJEEZ010000010.1:0-3781 GCA_022820705.1 Candidatus Latescibacterota bacterium
AAAAGCGGCGATTGAGCACCCACTCGCCCAAAAGCGAGAAGCCCTGCCAATCGTTTAGATCCCAGTTGATGCCGATCAACTCGCTGGCTGTCGGCAGACCATAATCGAGCCGCACCACCTTGGTGTTGCTGTTGTCTTGGACATTGCCCTCGGCCCTAGCGACGGGTAAAAAGACGATCTCAGCATTGCGCCGCTGACCATCCGTTTGCAAGTCCGAAGCCACTTCTACCCTATAGTCATTGGCCAGCGAGAGTTCGACTCGCACCTCGCGCAGGTCGCCCGACTGCACATCGTCAAAGTCGAGGCTGCCCATATCGTATTCGAGCAGGATGCTCTCTTCGTCGCGGGCAAACAGCCGCCCCCCCTCTTGGAAACCGCCCTCGCGCCGTGGCAGGAAACCAATATCGCGTCCCCTCAACTGGCGTCCACTGGTATCGACCATGACGATGTCAAAACCCGCCAGCGCCGCTCCGACGCTGCCGCTACCGGGCGAGTCGTCCCTGATCCTAACCCATAGCTTGTCCAACGGCTGGTTTTCCAGCGAGGTCAGAATCCCGTGCAGCGGGTTGCCCTCGTCGAATTCCACCTGCGTCAGCACGTTGTGGGCATTGACATAGGTCAACCCAAAGTTCCCTCCTGCGCCGACCTGATATTCGAGGTGGCTGCCCATCACCGTGGTCGAGTTGGTCTGTTCCTCTTCGTCGGGATTGCTCGGCCGCGACAAAAGCAAGCTCGCCTCGTAGCGCTCGGTCGCGTAGTCGAGGCGCACGCCATTGAAGCGCGGCTTGTTGAACGTCAGCGGCGTGAAACGGGTCGCGATCTCATCGCCGATCATCAGCCGGTACGACGATGCGCCGCCCTGGTCCGAGGCGATGACCAAGCGGTTGAAGAAGTCGCGGTAGGCCGGTCGTTGATTGGCCATTAGGCTCATCGAGGACAGGCCGCCGCGGCGCTTGTCGATAAAGCTGCCGCGCGTGCCGGGCTGATCCTGTTGCCAGTTGTACACCAGCCAGCCGCGGCCGAGGGGGGTGCCAAAGGTGTCGTAGGTCTCGTCGCCTTCGAGAATCAGGCTGATATAGCGCAGGTAGGTGTCGCGGGCAAAGTTGCTCCCTTGGTCGTACCAAGGTGCCATATAGGTCTCGGGCAAGTAGCGCGGTCCGTACCACTTGTGGATCGCCGGCGAGACATAGTCCATCTCAAAGGTCTCACCGCGCGCATAAACCCTACCCATGCCCCAGTGCAGAAGATCGTCGCCCTCAGCGACAGATGCCCAGAGCAGGAGGATGACCGTCGCCCGCCGCATTAGTAGGCCACGTGTACCAATCTCGCCGCGTGCGTCCCTGCCACACCGCTGTCAGCAGCGAAGCCGACCCTCACTAGGTAGATCCCCGGTGACACGACTGCGCCGACCTCGTCACTTCCGTCCCACTCGACGCGCCGTTCGCCGCTGGGGTGCTCGGTGTCTCTCGACAGATCGCGCACCCTACGCCCCGACAGGTCGTAGATCACCACCCGCAGTTGCTTGGCTCCCTCCAAGTGAAAAATCGACAGTTCAATATCCGTATGGTCGTTGATCCCGTCGCCATTCGGAGTAAAAACCTTGGGCACCACAGCTACGTCTTTTAGCAGCCGGGTCCGCTCCAAGTCCGAAACCACCACCAGCGACTGACTAGCGATGAGACTTGAGGCGTCGCCGTCGCTGACCAACTGCACCCGGCCCGGTTGGCTCGCCTGCTCCAGCTCGGCGATAAAGGTCGTGCTTTGCAAAAAGACCTTGGTGCGGAATTTGATCTCGTAGATAGAACTACCACGGGATACCGGCTCGGGAAAAACCAGCTCGACCTCGCCTTCCGTCCCCTGTTCCAAAACCAATTCGCCCGGCCACAACTGCCGCCCGGCCCCGACGCGCAACGCAGTATCCCCGCCCGAGCGCACCGAGAGCAACTCGATTGGCGCGGCCGAGGACGAGCGCAGACGCAGCCGGTCGAAGCCCGGATTGCCAGCGGCAAATTCGGGCCGCAGGTAGAGCACAAAGTCCTGCTCCACTCCCGGCTCGACCTGCCACACCGGCCAGATCTCGCCCACCATTTTATCTACCAGCGGCGGCTCAAAGCGCAGCCGCAAATCGCGGATCCTCGCCGCCCGGAGCGGCTCGCGGGAACGCAGCCTGACTTGCACTTGCACGAAGGCCCGCGGACTCGGCGACTTAAAGGGAACGCCCGAAGCCTCGTACACCTCGCTCCAATTGCTCCAACTCGGCCCGGCGACTAGCTCAATGACCACCGGCGGCCGACGGTTTTCGGGTATCACTTCCCACATTTCCTTGGATATCTCGCGGCCAATAGTGGAGTAGTAGTGAGGGACTTCAACGATCTCCTCGCCGGAGCGGGTGCGGACCTCGACCCGAGTGCCCGGCGGTTGTTCCCCTCCCCACTCGACCACCGAAAACAGCCGCGGTCGGTCTAGCGGGATAAAGGGCGAAGTCATCTCCACCTCAGAGACGAAACCCTCGCCATACGCTTGGATTTCGCTCAAGTAACCCTCAACCTGCTCATTGGGGTTGTATTCGAGATGGCGCACTTCGATAAAGCGCACCTCCTGTAAGGGAAAGGTCTCTTCAAGGTGCTGGTAATTGCCGAGATTGCGCCGCTCGCCAAAGGTGGTCCAGATCCGCTCGCCGTTGGGGCTCAGTGCCCCGTCCGACAGCCGCAGTTGATAGGCCAAAGGCGACATCTCGTCGGCTGGCGCGAGCAACTTGATGCGGTCGAGCCAGTACTTGGCACCGAGGTCAATTTTGAGTTGCCCTTCGTCGAGCACCGGATCGTAGAGCGGCACGCTGAAGCTCGAGTTGTACAACCCGTCGGAGAAGATACTGCGGAACAGGAAATCAAAGCCGCGCTCGTCAGCGCCGCGCTCGATCTCGCTTTGGGTTAGCTGCACCACGTTCTGGCCCAGTGAATAGACCTCGACCTCTGCGAGGCGGGGTCGCTCGTGGCGATAGTAGCGCACCGGACCGCGCTCTTCACTTGGCAGATCAAAGTAGTCGCGCTCGGTGACGAGAATCTCGCGGCCCGCAGCGGTGACGCGAAAATGATCGATAGCCCCCCGATCTTCTTCCGCCAAAAATGCGTAGGTTCCCGCGCTGATTTCCTCGGCTCTCGGCCCATCAGTGTCGAGCACATCAATGCGCAAAAACTGAACGATCTCACCCTCGACACCTTCGGGCACCTGCCGGTCGGGCGCGATGTCGAAGACGTATTCGCGCTGGTCTTTGTTGGGCTTGGTCTCCAAGCCAACGCGGAAGAACTTCCGCCGCTGGTCGCGGCCTTGCCCCCAGCGCAACCCGTCTGAGGCCATTATCCTGAACTTCAAAAAAGGGTCGCCCTGCCCTTCGGCGACAAAGCGCAGTACTACGCGGTGGGCGACCACCGTACGACCGAGATCAATTTCCAAAAACCAATGATCCAGCGAGCTAGTGCGCTGCGGCTCCCAGTAGGTATTGGGATTGCCGTCCAAAACAAGCGGGGCACTGTCCCGACCACTGCCCACCGCGCGGATACCGCCCTGCAAGGTGTCCTCAGAGGCGAAGGTGCTAATGTAGGTAAAGTCGGGCGCGTCTCGCGCCACTTCTATCACCCGGCGCAAAAAGCGCGGCTCAACCGTGCCGTCTGCGCGCACCACCTGCACCCCAGTAGGCGTGTGCCAAGCCCGCCAATGCACGGGCCTATCGACGCGCACTTGGTTGAACAGCAAGCGGTAGCCCTCACCTTCTTGGGCGGAA
>JAJEEZ010000358.1:0-5362 GCA_022820705.1 Candidatus Latescibacterota bacterium
CAGGCGTCTGAGGTGCGGGTCGAGGTCGGAAAAGGTGCCGTCGAGATGGCTATTGTGAATCTGAAATTCTTCTAAGTTCATTGATATGTTATAGTTGCATTTATTATATAAATTTAGTCAATGGATAATGAATAAATTTAGTCAATGCACATCGGGGGTGCAAGATAGGGCTGATCGTCATTGGCCAAATTAACAGCAGAGGAACTTTCGGTGCCGTTTTGGGCTTGTAGTTACATGGCTTATCTTCCACGCTTTAATTGCCGCGTCTTCGACCCGAAGGACGAAAAACGCTGATGACTATTCTCGAACCCCTCTTCGCCGGATTGGTTCAGCTTCGGGCGCACAAGTTGCGCTCGCTGTTGACGCTGTTGGGCATTGTCATTGGCGTGGCGGCTATTATTGCCGTGGTGTCGCTTGGGGAGGGATTGCGCCGCGAGGTGATCTCGCAGTTCGTCTTCAGCGGTGGGGCGGGCATGATCGAGGTGGAGCCGCCGCGCCAGTGGGTGCGCAAGGATGGCCGCTGGGTGCGCCGCCCTTGGCAGGAGTACCTGACTGAGGCCGATATGGCGGCCATGCAGCGGGAAATCGACGGGCTGCACGCGCTCGTGCCTAGCGTCGAGGGCAATGCCTCCCTACAGCGCGGCAAGACCACTGTGGATGCGAGTTATACGGGCACATCCGCTGCATTCAACGAGGGCTTCAACTGGCCCGTGCTCGGCGGTCGGCCGCTGAACGCGGATGACTTGCGCCTCGCCCGCAAGGTCTGTTTGCTCGGCGACGATGTGTATGCAACCCTCTTTCAGGGAGCCAACCCGCTGGGCAAGGAGATACTGCTCAACGGCGACCGCTACGTGGTCATTGGCGTGCTCGACGAGCGCGTTCGCTTTGGTCGCAGTGAGGGCAACATCGTGTTGGTTCCGTACACCACGGCGCAAAAGCGGTTGCGCGGAGAGGATCACTTTTCGGAACTCACGCTCTTCGTCGAGGACTTGGATGCTGTCGATCGGGTTGTCGCTGCGGTGCGCCGCGTCCTCCGGCGGCACCACGAGCACGGCGACGACTTCAGGATCGAGACTAGCCAGGGAGAGATAGACGACGCCAATGAGTTCTTCCGCGTCTTGCAGCAAGTGGGCGGTGGGATTGCGGGGATTTCGCTGTTGGTGGGCGGGATTGGCATTATGAACATCTTGCTGGTGTCGGTGGCCGAGCGCACCCGCGAGATTGGCATTCGCAAGGCTCTCGGCGCCAAGCCACGCCACATCCTCGGCCAGTTCCTCGCCGAGTCCGTGGTCTTGAGCATGGTCGGCGGCTTGTTGGGCATCCTCACCGGCTTCGGATTTGGCTTGGGGGTGGCCTTCGTCATTCAGCAGCTCGCGCCCGGCGCGCCTTTTACCAGCATTGTCTCGGCTGAGTCCGTGCTCTGGGCCGTGGGCTTTTCATCGGCCGTTGGCATTTTCTTCGGCGTCTATCCCGCCTTTCGCGCTGCCCGGCTCGACCCGGTAGAAGCGCTGCGTCGCACGTGATTTTCCTCGAATCCATCCGCATTGCCCTCGGGCAAATATGGGTCAACAAGCTGCGCACGGCGCTGACCTTGCTGGGCATGATGATTGGGGTCGGCGCAGTCGTGGGCATCGTGTCCATTGGCGAGGGGATGCGGCAGTTTGTCATTGACGAGTTTGGCAAGTTAGGTGGGGCGCAGTTTGTGATGGTCTCGCCGCAATTCATGCAGCTCAAGGACGGTCGCTGGGTGCCCAATCCCCGCTCTAAACCCTTGACTATGGACGACCTGAGCGTGGTCGAGCAATCCTCTGACCGCTTAGCGGCAGTTTTGCCCTCTATGTCGCATGGGGCCAATATGCGCTATCGCAAGGCCAGCTACCAGAGCCGGGCGGCTGGGACCCTGCCCGAGTTCTCTGAGGTGTACAATTGGCAGGTCGCCGAGGGCCGCTTCCTGATCAACGCCGACTTGGACAAGCTGCGCCGGGTCTGCGTGATTGGGAAAAAGGTGCGCGAGGAGGTGTTTGGCTTGGCTCCCTTCTTGGGCCGCGAGCTCAAGCTCAACGGCCAGCGCTTTACGGTAGTGGGCCTCATGGAGGATCGCCAGACCTTTGGCGAGGACTGGGGCGATCAAGTGCTGGTGCCGGTGACGACGGCCCAGCGACGCCTCGCCGGCAACAAGTACATCCAAGCCATGGTAGCCCACGCCAAGGAGCAGGAAGACGTTCCCGACATTACTGTTGCCATTGAAAAGGCACTCAAAAAGCGCCACGGCCCGGAAGCGAGCTATCAGATCGTCAGCGGTCGCAGCATCCTAGAGCAGGTTGAGCAGACCATTTTGCTGTTGAAGTTGGTCGTGGGTGGGATTGCGGGGATTTCGCTGTTGGTCGGCGGCATTGGCATTATGAACATTTTGCTGGTATCGGTGGCCGAGCGCACCCGCGAGATTGGCATCCGCAAGGCCCTCGGTGCCAAGCCGGTGACGCTGCTGTGGCAATTCGTGATCGAGGCGATGGCCTTGAGCTTGACGGGGGGAGCGCTCGGGGTGGCTGCGGGCTATGGGTTGGGCGAGGGCATTGCGCGCGTCATTTCCCACTACAGCGAGTTAGAGTTTCCCAGCATTGTCTCGCCGGAGGCCACGCTGTTCGTGCTGGCCCTGTCCATTGCGATTGGTCTTTTCTTTGGCATCTATCCGGCGGCCCGCGCTGCCCGGCTCGATCCGGTGGATGCTTTGCGCTCGGAGTGATCTCGTGCTGATCGAACTGAATGGCATTAGCAAGGTTTACGTGCGCGGCACTGAAGAGGTACACGCCCTGCGGTCGGTGGATTTGGCGATTGATGACAATGAATACGTCGCGCTGATGGGGCCTTCTGGCTCGGGCAAATCCACGCTGATGAACATCCTCGGTTGCTTGGACTCGCCCACGGATGGGACGTATCGCTTGGACGGCACGGATGTGTCGGGCATGAATGCCAACGAGCTGGCCGAAGTGCGCAACAGCCGCATTGGCTTCATCTTCCAGACCTTCAACTTGCTGCCGCGCGCGTCGGCTTTGCAAAATGTCGAGCTGCCGCTGATTTACAATGGCCAACGCCGCAAGGTGCGCCGTGAACGGGCGATTCAGGCGCTAGAGCGGGTTGGCTTGGCCGACCGCATGACGCACCGCCCGACCGAGTTGTCCGGCGGCCAATGTCAGCGGGTGGCCATTGCCCGCGCCTTAGCTAACGGGCCTTCGCTGCTGCTGGCCGACGAGCCGACTGGCAACCTCGACTCTAGCACCGGCGAGGAGATCATGATTCTCTTCGATACCTTGCACGCGGAGGGCAACACCGTGCTGTTGGTGACCCACGATCCGGTTATTGCCCTACAGGCCGAGCGGATGATCCGCATCCACGACGGTCGGATTGCTTCTGACGAGCAGTTGGCGTAGTTGCGTTTTGTATCCGCAGATGGACGTAGAATAGTAGAAACAAGACGATCCGCTTCTCGAATCATTCAAGTCATTCAGGATTACTATGGCACGGGTCGATGTCCGCGAAATTGACACGATTTTCGTGTTTCACTATTCTTGTGTTATGGAGACCGTCACGGATCGCCCCGGTCCTTTGACACCTATATTCTACAGATATTGGAGGCTTAGCATGAAGAACATTACCATCACCCTACCGGAGGATGTCGCTCGGTGGCTGCGGGTCAAGGCCGCCGAAAATGAGCGTAGCGTCTCCAAATGGCTGGCCGAACTGCTGGAAAGTATGCAGCGTCAGGAAGACGAGTACGAGGTCGCAATGGAACGATTTTTGACGCGGGCGCGGAAACCCCGAAAAATCGAGTGGATTGACGGACGCAAGCCGACGCGGGAGGAACTGTATGACCGTCCCGGTCTTCGTTGACACCAACGTATTCGTCTATCTGCACGACGATTCGGAACCCGAGAAGAAAACTCGCGCGGACGAGTGGGTCTCACTGCTCGTACGTGGCCGCTCTGGTCGCGTGAGTTTTCAGGTTCTACAGGAACTCTACGCCACCCTCACAAACAAGCGTCGGCTGAAGGTTGATGTGGCAGAGGCCCGATCAATTGTACGGGAACTGGCAGTATGGAAACCAATAGCCGTTGACCTAGCGATGCTGAACCGAGCTTGGGTCTTGCAGGATCGCTTTCCTCTGTCCTGGTGGGACGCGCTCATCATCGCGGCCGCGCAGACCTGCGAGTGCAAGGTTCTGCTGACCGAGGACCTGCAAGACGGCCAAGAGTTCGGTGCTGTTCAGGTGGTCAATCCGTTTGCCTCGCTGGACCGGACGCCGGAAGAGGTACTGGCAGCCTTGGCGGCGTGATCCGCTTTCCACTATTCTTGTGCGCTAGAGACCATCGCAGACTATCTTCGGTCTTGGTTGTACGGCCCCAATAGCGCGGAGAAATCAATGAAAATCGTCGGGTACAGCGACCGTTTCAGCGTGCGGCCCGGGCAGACCATACGCTTTATGGTCAGCAGCGAAGCGCCCGCGTACCGCGCCGAACTCGTGCGCCTGCGGCATACGGATGCCAATCCCCAAGGCCCCGGCTGCAAAATTGAAGCGCTCACATCCTCGATTAGCGGAGAGTACCCGGGTCAGTACCAAGCCATCGACAGCGGCTCGTACGCGGTCGTGCCGCACCACCCTTTGTTGAATTGCCCCGATGGGTTTACCCTGCGGGCGTGGATTTATCCTACCACGCCGCAAAAGGGCCTGCAAGGGCTGTTGACCAAGTTGTCCGGCCAAGCGGGCTATGGCCTCTTTATCGCCGAGGACGGGTCGCCGGCCCTGTGGGTCGGCGATGGGACGCGGCTGGAAAAAGTGAGCACCGGCGTGGCTCTGCACACAGCGCTATGGCACTGTATCGCCGCTAGCTACGACGCGGCCACTGGAACTGTCCACCTCTACCAGGAACTACAGTCCAACTGGCCAGTGCCCCGCGCCCGAGCAGAGGTTTGCAACACTATCAGCCCCCTAACTGTGGGAGAGAACCAGGCGGATTTGCTGATGGCCGCCGCAGCCGGGCCGGTGGCCACCCACCACTTCAATGGCAAGATCGACAATCCGCGGCTCTACGGCCGCGCGCTCTCCGTGGCGGATGCCGACGCCGACACCCCGATCGCCAGTTGGGACTTTTCCCTCGATATCGGCGCGGAAATAGTGCGCGACACCGAGGCCAACCAACTCCACGGCCACACGGTCAACCTGCCGACCCGGGCCGTGACCGGGCACAACTGGACCGGCGACGAGTCGGATTTCAAAGTCGTCCCCAACCAGTACGGGGCCATTCACTTCCACGACGACGATCTTGAAGACGCCCAGTGGGATGTCGCCTTCGAGTGGACCGTGCCC
>JAJEEZ010000340.1:0-5164 GCA_022820705.1 Candidatus Latescibacterota bacterium
CTTGCGGCACAGCCTATAGGCCTCGACCGAATAGAGCTTGGCCAAGCTGTCTTCGCGGGGATCGGGCAAGTCGATTAGTATCGCGCCATACGGCACGTGCTCGCGCTGCAAAAAGACAAAGCCATCTTCGTTGACCACGCGCACCTGGCGGCGATTCAAGGAGTTGTTATTCAGCCGGGTCAGGTGGATGTTGCGTTGGGCCAGCCGCGTTACCGCCGGGTCGAGATCGACTAAATCGACGTGTTCAACCTCCTCGTACTTAAGCACTTCCCGCGCCGTCAGGCCATCCCCTCCCCCGATGATGAGCACCCTTTCGCGAGAGGGTGCCAGCGCCAGCGCCGGATGGACTAGAGCCTCGTGATAGCGGTGCTCGTCAATGGAGGCGAATTGCAAGTGACCGTTGAGATAGAGCCGCAGGTGTTCTTCGCGCCGGGTCAGGACGATTTGCTGGTAGGCCGATTGCTCGCTATGGACGATGCGGTCTTCGTACAGGTTGCTTTCCCACCGCGCCCGCAGCCCCTCCCCCTGCCAAGCCAGTGCCCCTAGGGCCGCAATAACCACAAAGGCTTGAACCCCTAGGGAGTGGAAAGCGCGTTGCTCTATCAACGTCCCCTTAAAGGCAAGCACCACGCCGAGGCCGAGGCCCGCGTTGACCAAACCGGCGACCAACGCCGTGTGCAAGCTGCCGAGGAAGGGCAACAGGATGTATGGGAAGAGCAATGAGGCCAACAAGGCCCCCAGATAATCAAGGGATAAAACGTTAGACAGCGCCGCGCGCAGCGTGCCGTGACCGCGCAATAGCCGAGTGATCAGCGGCACTTCCAAGCCAATCAACGCGCCAATCGCCGTGCTCAACGCCAACATGCCAGCCCTAAAGTGGTCGGTGTATCCATAGAGCGCGTAGAGTACGCCAACCGAAACCCCACCCAAAAGCCCCAACCAAATCTCTAGCTGGGCTAGCCGCGTCAACAGCAAGTCGTCGGCGACAAAGCGCGAAAGCCAAGAGCCAAGCCCCATCGCGGCGAGAAAAAAGCCGATCGTCAGGGAAAACTGCTCGACGCTATTGCCGAGAAAGTAGGACGACACGCTGCCGATGAGTAGCTGATAGACGATGGCGCAGACCGCGGCCGAGAAAATGGCCACCAGCAAAAACAGCGCACCCAGCCTAGGCATCCGCAAGCCCTCCCAACGAGGAAGAATACGCCACGCCGAGACAGTCCATGGCTTGCTCCGCCGCCTGCATACCGGAAAATATGGCTTCTTCGCATAGGGGCAGCCCAGTCGCATCGCACGAAGCAAAAAATATTCGCTCCATTGGCTGCTGCCTCCAAGCAGCCATTGGCCCCCACAGCGATCCGGGACTGGGCCGCATCATTCCGTGCCCCCAGCGATACAGATCAACGCGCTCTACAAGGTCGTCTAGCTCCGGGTGAACTCGGCGCAAATCGGCCATGATCTGTTCAGTCCAGAATGAATGGTCCTGCGCGAGCAAAGCGTGCCGGGCGTCCGCGAGTTGATCGACAAAGGGCCAATAGTACAGCAACACGCGGCCGTCGCCCTGCTGGTGGTCGGCGACTACATAGCCCAGCGATGGGCTGTCGTACAAAACATTGTCCCAAGTAGTCTGCTGGGCAACAAGCGGCTCTTTGAGAAAAATCGCCGCCACTAACCAAGGGCTATACTCGATAGCTGCCATGGCTTTGGCCTGTGCATCCGGCAGGCCCACAATCGCATAAGGAGCTGTGTGGAGCTTGCCGGCGTACACCGCGGTCCGCGCGGTCAGTTGCCGTTTTTCCCCGGTCGCCAAGTCGATGTACCCCAACCGCACCTGCGACCGCTCCTCGGCTAGACGAGCCACTAGAGCCTGTCGCTTTATCTCGTTCTTCCCCAACCTATTAGCGAGTTGTGTAACGAGGTGCCCATTGCCCTCGGGCCACGTCAGCGTGTGGGCTGGATACGCCTCTTCGATCCGGTAGTCGTAGAACCGACAGGCATAGTAGTGAATCCCGGCCCACGCCGAGACTTGGGCTGCCGTGCTGCCGTAGTCGTCGCGGCAAGCGTAATCGACCAGCCAGCGGAGCCGGTCATCGGGCCATCCCTCTTCGCGGAGATACTGGGCCATACTGATCTGATCCAAACGCCGCACCCGTGAATCGGCAGTGCTATAGCGCAAAGGCATGGCAAAGGCCCGACGACCGTCCCGGCCGCGATGCAAGGCCCAGCGCAGCATCTCGTCTTCAAAGCGCAACAACGATTCGCGCTCTTGGCCCGACGCATCGACAAACGGGTCCAGCCCGGCGACCCAGCGACCCCGATAGAACAGCCGCTCGTGCGGCCAGCGCAGCATCGTCCCAGCGGCGACCATCGGCTTATTCGCCGCGTCGTAGCCGTCAATGACGCCTAGATCTTGCAGTATTTCGTGGATACAGTCGGCTTCGGCGGGAGGGATGTTGATGTAGTGAGCGCCCCAAGGAAATACCCAATCGCCCCATTGGCCGCTGCGACTGGTACCCCCTAGCTGGTCTTCGAGGTCGAGCAGAAGGATTCGCTCTACCCCCGACCTACGCAACTTCCACGCCGCCGCCAAGCCAGAGATCCCACCGCCGACAATGGCGACATCGCACGCGTGGTCTGTCGGGGTAAAATCCGCCCAGGAATGCACATCGCGCAGCAGGTGCCCTCGCGGCGGTTCTTGGTTGACGATCCGCCCGGGGATCGGCCGCCGCTGGTCAGGCGAGCAACCGCTCCAAGCGGCCCAGCTACCCGCCGCAGCGAGTGCGCCGAAAAACTGCCGGCGGCTAAGGGCCTTATTAGAAGCCTTTTTCAAAATCCCGGGACACCCCCAAGCACCACCATCCCATCTCTGCGCCCATCTGCGTTCATCTGCGGATAGTCAGCCGCCGGAGGCCGTAGTGCGCAGCCCTTATTTTGCCGTCTTCATTCTGGCCTTGAGTTGGGCCAGCGAATCATCGACCTGAGCTCCCTTGCTGTCGGCAAGGGCCTTGTCGATCTCGTCTTCAACGGCCGTCCCAGCGTCTCCCATATCGCCATAGGCTTCGGCGAGAGCTTCCTGCTCTTCGGCTTTTTCCTTCATCCGTTCGAGCAGAGCCGTGGTGCCCTTTGAGTCGATATTGGCCAAGTGCTGGTTGATTTTGCGGGTGGCGTTGGCGGTTTTGGTGCGCGCCTTGAGAGTTACCAAGTCGTTTTCGTACGAGGCAATTTTCGACTTCAGATCGTTGACATTGCTCTGTAGCTTGTCGGCCATCGCCTGTTGGGCTTGGGCCTGTTGGGAAGATTCTGCGTGCCGACCTTGGGATTCCTCGACGCGGGTCAGTGCTTCGCGGGCCAAGCGGTCGGCTTCGGCTTCCTCCATCTGGCCGGACTCGGCCTTTTGCAACAGCAGCATGGCTTTGCGCTCGTAGTCTTCGGAGCGCCGCCGGTGATCCTCGGACTCGCGGCTGAGCCTGATGGAGATCGCCTTGACCTCGGCGAGGGCCTTGAGACTGTCCTGCAAGTCCTTTTTTAAGTCGCGGATCGCTTGCTCGCTCATCTTGATCGGATCTTCGAGCTTATCCACCATGGCGTGAGCCTCGGCCTGCCCGGTTTTAAACAAGCGTTGAAATATACCTGCCATATCCTATCCTCCTATTTGGCGGCGAACCTCAGTAATTCCTCCCCGTGCTCGGCCAAGCCGAGGCTGAGGGAGTTGATCGTGCTTTCCAGTTCGTTTAAGTCCAAATTCTCCAGCGCCAGCGTATTGCGATAAAGCAGCGAATCGCCTTCTTCGTTGAGGACGAAGGCACCAAAGACCAAGTCGCGGTTCATCTGCAAAATTCGCTTATAGGTGTCGGCAGCCTCAGCCGCGACCTGGAGGATAAGCTGTTCGATTACGAGCACCGTCTCCTCGCAATCAATAACTAAGTTTTGTACCCCCCGCTCCTCGTCGTTGACAATGATTATTTCCTCGGCGGGAATCTCCTCGGCGATGGCAAGGCCCAACTCGAGGGCGTACTCCTTTACTGTGGCAAAGTCAGCCATAAGCATTCCTCCAATGCTAGTTTAATGGGTCGTCAGGGACTTCTCTAGCTCTTTATAGGCGTGCGTCAACTGGGCGCACAGCGCGTTGGCAACCTCGCGCTTGGCCGGATCCTGGGCGTGTCGGTCGGGGTGGTACTGCTTCATCAACCGCTTCCACGCCGTCTTCACCTCCTCCAGATTCGCCCCATAGGGGAGCTCCAGATTGGCGTAATACCCAGCGAGTACCGGGTCTTCGGCCGGTGCGACAGATGCGGGCGGCGGCGGCGGCCAATGCTCGTAGGTATCGCTCGGCTCGCTGGCCGCAGTATGCGCCCTCACGACGCGGAATATGCGCCCAAGTAAGTCCATAAATGGCGAAGATACAGGGACTGCCGGACCTTGTCCACCCCCTCAATAGGCGAGGGAAGAAACGGCCTTGTTGATAATCGACAAAGCCGCGCTGAACATGCCGACCAAGGCCATGCCAACCCCAAACCACACGCTCAAGACCATGGCGTATTGCCGCCATTGCTGCTTGCCGTACCGCTTCCAAAAGTAGTACCGAGCCAGCAAGGCACCAATGATTTGTGGAATGAGAAAATGCGGAATGCCGGTGACGCTCTGGACGTATCCAAAGATCATAAAGATCGGCATTCCCAAAAAGGTCAGAACAAAGTACGCCACTAAGCCGAAGCTAGCTGCGCCGACGATGATGGGCCACTTCCTACCGCCGAGGGGATGGTGCGTATCCTCGTCGATCAGGCCGTCGCCATCATCGTCGCGGTTGTTGACCAGCTCTTCGTCAATGCCCTCGATGGCCCCCTCCCGATAGGTCAAGCCTAGAGGGAGAGACGACGCATCGGCCACCAAACCTTGAAGTCGGTCTCCATCCCGCTCCCACTCGACTAGCACCGTAGTCGCGGTCTCCTCCACAACCGCAGCAAAGGCGGCCCTTACCTCTTCGCTCTGCCACGTATCCTGCTCAATGCTTTGGCCGTTGATCGTCATAAGGTAGTCGCCGGCTTGCAAGCCCAAACGGTGGCCTAGCCCCGCTTGGGCTACGGTGGCGACGCGCACCGCGTCATATTCGGTCCAACTCTCTACGAATGACGTGTCCGCAACAAACCCAAGCCCCAGAGCTTCCCCC
>JAJEEZ010000207.1:0-5305 GCA_022820705.1 Candidatus Latescibacterota bacterium
TATCAACATCAATCTCGCCAGTAACGATCTGCAGCCTTTAGGTAAGGCGAGGGCGCTCTTTGACGGCGACTTGTACGAGCGCTGGCGTGCTGGCACGGCCTCTAGGGGCCTCACCGATATCCTCGCCCACATGATCCTCGACTTGGGGGCGGTCTATTGGGTTGATCAAACGCGGATTATCGGCGGCGTGGTCGTGCGCTCTGGGTTTGGCGGCGGCATTACCACTCGCCACTACGTTCACCGCCGACGCTGGGACTTCCGCTTCTACGAGTTTATGACCTCGGACGGCTCGCTTTCGCCCGACGGCACCCGTCTATGGACCAAGCACTTTTCCGGTGCCTCGCCTGGCAGTCAGACCTCCAAGGGCCTAGTCGACCACGACTTCGACCTGCTGCCGACGCGCTTTGTCCGCATCTTCTGGAAGTACTGGGACACCAGTTGCTATTCCTTGCAACGGCTCGGCGAGGTGTGCGGTGCCAGCACGATCCCGGGCTGCGGAGCTGGTGGGACCACCGACGAGATCCAGATTTTCGGCGAGGGTTTTCCGTCAGAGGTCGATTTCCGCTCGCCTCTGATAGACTTGGGCGCAGGCAAGAACCTCAACGCCGTGGAGTGGAGCGGCGACGAGCCGCCCGGTACGCGCATTGAGATTCGCACCCGTACCGGCAATGAGGTCATCGAGACGTACACGTTCCGAGACAAAAACGGCAAGGAAGTTACCGAGCGGAAGTACAACAAGCTCATTCCCAGCTTCAAAGGCCCGATTGACACCACTCTCGCCGCGGGCGGCGATTGGAGTGCGTGGAGCCGCATTTACAGCTTCTCAGGCGAGGCTTTTCTCTCGCCCTCGCCGCGCCGCTACCTCGAAATCGACGTACGCATGACCTCGGATTCGCCGGCCGTGGGCGCTTCTATCGACCATTTGGCCATCAATTTCACCCAACCGCTCGCCGGCCGCGTACTCGGCGAAATTTTTCCTCAGCAGGCCCTACCGGGAGTACTGACGGAGTTTACCTACTACTTGCGACCCGAAAATGCCAGCGGATTCGACCGCCTCGCCGTCGAGTCGGACACACCGGTGCAATTTACGAGCGTCGCGCACAATGGCAACGCACTCGACGCGCAGATAGACACCACCGCAAGCGGTTTCCTAGCCCATCTGCCCAACCGCATCCGTACCGACCAACTCATTGAGCTAAAATTCCAATCCTCAGTATTCCGGCAATCGACGCGCTTCGACGTCTTTTTGCAGGACAGTCGTCAAGACGAGAGCGTGCGGCAGCGCGTGGACCCGGGCGACGCCACCGACCAAATCGAGAGCAACACCAACATCGTCAGCTTGCCGGTCTCCCAGGAGTTACTCGCCAGCATGTCCCTCTCTTCCGAGGTGATTACCCCCAACGGCGACGGGATCAACGACGAACTGACACTGGAACTCGCGTTGGTCAATGTGCTGGCGCCGCGCCCCCTGCGATTGCGCCTGTACGACCTCACTGGCCGCCCGGTGTACGACCGCAGCGAAGACAGCCGCGCCGGTCAACTCGATCTCGTTTGGGACGGCCGCGACAGTCAAGGTGATTGGGTGGCCCCCGGCCTGTACGTGCTCGAAATCCTCGTCGAGGGCGATGCCGGCGACGAGAAAGTGCAAGCGCTCATTTCAGTAGCTTATTAAGGGGTTCAGCAAGGAAAAAAATCTTGACAAGTAAGCGCATGTTTATTCTATTTACCGGTCATTATGAGAAAATGGCCCAACCATCGCTGGCGAAAGGAGGTTCGCAGTACCAACCGCTACACTGTTGAAAAACCTCATAATTTCATTTCGCCCGCTAAAAGCCTTGTGGCGGGTCTTTTCTTTTGATTTTTCACGCATCCTTTCAAGGAGGGTTAACAATGCGCAAAATCCTAGCTTTGAGTCTAGGCACATTGCTCGTCGCTGGTGCTGCCTTCGCGCAGGAGCCGGCTGAAGTACCGCTCTATTTCGCCGTGGGGATCCCCAGCAACGCCCTGCCCACCATTGATGGCGACAATTCCGACTGGGCTTGGGTTGACCGCAGCTTTGAGGTCACCATTGAAGACATGAGTCCGCTGACCGGCGGTGCCGACGACGCCGATGACCTGTTCATCGACCTCGTCATTGGCTGGAGCGATGCCAACAACCGCGTTCACGCCATGATTCACGTCCACGACGACTTCCTGATCGTCGATAAGAACCCCACCTGCACTTTCCGCGACGACAACTGCGAAGTGCACTTCGATCCCGACAACCAAGGCGGCGGCCCGTACTCGGCACCCAACGACCAAGACTTGCAGCCGGCCTACCAGATGTGCCTGAGCTTCTCCGAGCAGTTCTCGCGCGTTCAGATGTACAACGGTGCGCTGACCAATTTCGAGCAGGACGCCCTGAACTTCTGGTGGACCCACACCGACTTCGTCGAGGCCGGTCACGTCAACCAAGGCCAAGAGTACTACTACGAGTTCAGCGCCGAGTTGATGGACCCGATTTCGATCAGCGGCGGCCCGGACGCCAGCACGGTGTGGACGCTCGCGGCCGAGCAGACCATCGGCATGTCGATCTCGATTGACGACGCCGACGAAGGTCTCAACGCCAACGGCAACGATCCAATGGCTGAGGACTGCTGCGAGAACGGTTTCTGGTGGCAGGCCCAGTACAGCATGGCCGAGCAGTTTATGAACAGCGGCGGCATGCCCGACGTTTTCCTGACTCAGATCGCAGAAGTCACGTCGGTCGAGGAAAGCTCTTGGGGGCAGATCAAGTCGCTGGTAGGCGAAGAACTCTAAACCAAACTCTACAATCTTCGTCTTACAGTACATTCGCAAGGGGAGGGGAATCGATTCCCCTCCCCTTGTTTTTGTCTATGGGAATAAGAGGCGACGTGCGCTATGTTCAAAGGGCGATTTAGGCTGTTGACCTGCATTCTGTTGGGCGTTAAAGCGGCTGGTGCTGTGGAGGTGTGGACCGCGGGAGGCTCTGGCTTTGCATGGGACGATGTTGGCGAACTAACCGGACTCACCACCGACGCATCTGTCCTGCTCCCGGCCGTGGTGGACTCGACCACAAATGCCGTTGAGCTCCTCACCCTGAAGCGGCGCGGTGGCAACATCTCCTCACCGCAGTCGCGCGAGGATCTGACCGGCCTGCTCACCGATAGCAATGCCGAGACCTTCTGGCGCGTCACCCGCGAGCGACGCCCCGACGGCACCTCCATGCTCATCGACTTAGGCGCGATCCTGCCGATCAACCGCATTCGCTTTCAGGGCAACCCCGACATTTTCCTCCGCGCCTATGAGCTTTTTGTTCACGACGGCGACCCCGCGCAACTGCGTGAAGACCTGCCGATCGCTTTCATCAACCAAGTCAGCGCCAACCTTGAACAGGATGAATCGGATATCGACGTTCGCATTCCCCTTCAGTTCGTGCGCTTCATCCGCCTAATTAGTCGCTCGGGCCAAGAGTTTATCATCGAGGAGGTCGAGGTGTTTGGCGATGGCTTCGCGCCCACCGGCAGTTATCTCTCCGAAGTCATCGACCTCGGCGAGGCGGCCAACTTTGGCCAAATTCGCCTGCCGACCCGCTTCGACCCCTTGACTAACGTGGTATTGCAGACGCGCACGGGCTCGGTGCCCGACCCCAAAATTTACCATCGCAAAACCGAGATCTTTGAAGGCGAGGATCGACAGGAAGAGCCTATTCTGCCGATCGGCTCGCCCGAGGCGGCCGACGAGTACGACGATCTGACCTCGTCCGACAAGGGCGCGATCATCGACAACATCGACGAGTGGAGCCCTTGGTCGGCACCATACGAGGACTTCTTTGGCGATCTACTCTCGCCGGGCAACCGCCGCTACGTCCAGTTCCGCCTGTTGTTTTCGTCCGAGGATGCGCGCCAGTCGGCCTTTGTCGATTCGCTTTCCTTTGACTATTCGATCCCGACGCTAGCCGAAGAACTGACGGCCGAAGTCACTCCAGCGACAGTCACCCTCGGCGAGAGCAATACCTTCGACTACTACATCCGCTCGACTTTCGGTGAAGACAACGACGGATTCGACCGAGTGGAAATCCGCACGCCCTTCAAGGCGACGGTCAATAGCGTCGAGCTAGACGGAGTGCCTGTTGCCTTTACAGAAGAAGACGTACAGGACGAGAGCATGCTGGCCATCCAACTGACCGATGACCGAGTGACCGAATCAGGCCAGCTTTTGCGCATCCGCTTCGAGGCCATGGTAACCGTCTATGGCACCACTTTCTTCGCCAAGGTCTTCGACAGTCAGACCGGCGAACTCGGTCAAGACGTAGTGCCCGGAGACGCCTCTCCCGCAACTCAAGCCGACCGCTTGTCCATCCAAGGCGCGTTGCGCCAAGAACTCGTCCTCGAATTGAAGGCCGACCCGCCGGTATTTAGCCCCAACGGCGATGGGATCAACGACCAGCTACAGGTGTCCTACATCTTGCTGCGCGCCCTCTCGCAGGTGCCCGCCGACCTAATTGTGTACGACCTCGCGGGCCACCCGGTGCGCAACTTGCAAAAAAGCGGCGCGCTCAACGGACCGCAGCAAGTAACTTGGGATGGCTTGGACGAAAGTGGTGCCACCGTACCGCCTGGACTCTATATCCTGCGTCTTTCCATTGAGACAGATACCGGCTCTGAGGACCGATCGTTACTGGTGGGACTAGCGTACTGAGCGCAGCCCGCAGTCAGCCCGCTACGGCACATCAATGAACAGGCTAAGGAAACACGGCTATGACAATCACTCGCGCACTATGCCTCGTTATAGTGTTGGGTAGTTTTGCCTTTGGCGAGCGCATCTCGTTTGACTCCCGCTCCACTTGGCAAGAGTGGAAGTATCCGGTCGGTGCCGTAGAACTACAAGCAACTGGCCGCATCCAGCCCGTGCCCGTGCGCAAAAACATCGATGCCGTGCGCAATGCCGAGGACTTTGGCGGTGGCATCCGCAACGTCGGCAGCAACGCCCGCGACGCGGGCCGCATCATGGATGGAAATCCGGCGACGAGTTGGTCGCCCGACCCGGCCGACGGCATTGAAGACGCCTATATCGAACTCGACTTGGGCCGCTTGGTGACGGCCTCCGAAATCGTCATTACTTTCGACAAATCCGCACCGCCCTTTGAATTTTTCGACATTCTGCTGTCAAGCGGCGAGAAGTTCTTTACCAACGCACTGGTGCCCGTGGAAGGCACCTTGGGCTACGGCCTCTCCAAGGGTGTTGGCTTCAATGAGAGCCATGAGCTCGTTCTTGATCCCCGCCAGCGCACCTTGGGCTTGAG
>JAJEEZ010000037.1:0-7824 GCA_022820705.1 Candidatus Latescibacterota bacterium
GCCAATATGCCGATTGCGAAAGCGCGACAACGCCTGATCGCCGAGATTGAGCACATCGGTGCCAGCGATTTGCAATTGGCCAGCCGTCGGCAGGTCGAGCGTACCTAGCAGGTGCAGCAAGGTGCTTTTGCCAACACCGGACTCGCCCATGACCGCGATCAGCTCACCCGCCCGCACCACTAAGTCCACGCCTTTGAGCACTTCCAAACCCTCGCCGCCAGTGTCGAACACCTTGCGCAAACCGCGCGCTTCGAGGATGATATCAGCCTGTTCCACCATCTTACATTATATACCGAATGGCTTCTACGGGCATCAACCCCGCGGCCTTGCGCGCCGGATAAATCGACGTCACCAAGCAGATGACCATGCTAATAGCCGCCACCATTACAAAGTCCACGACACTCATATCCACGGGCAACGAACTGATGAAGTACATGTCTCCAGTAATGGAAATCAGCGCAAAGCGCTGTTGGGCCAAACAGAGCGCAAAACCGATCAAGCAGCCCAAGAAGGTTCCGATGCCGCCAATGACCAAGCCCTGATAGATGAAGATGCGATAAATCTCGCCCACGGTGCAACCGATCGTCCGCAAGATGCCGATCTCGGGCGTCTTGATCAGCACTGACATAACTAGGATCGACATGATGTTAAAAGCAGCGACCAGCACGATGAGACTCAGCGCGAGGAAGATCGCCCATTTTTCCAACTCGATCCAGCGGAAGAACTCGGGAAAAAGCTGGGTCCAATCGCGCACTTGATAGGGATAGCCCAACTCCTCGGCTAGGCGGTCGCGGATCTCAGGCGCTTGGTAGATGTCTGCGACGTGGATGTGGATATCAGTAATCGCATCGCCCAATTCGAGCATGCGCTGGGCGTCTTCTATATGAATAAAAGCATAGTTGTCATCGTACTGGTACATGCCGCTTTCAAAGTGATCGGTCACGAAAAAGGACCATGGACGCGGCGAAAAGCCATCCATCACGGCTGCTTCCACATCGAGATTTTGCACCGTCATCAGCAACACCTCAGACCCCGGCCCCACGTGCAAGCGCCGCGCCAAGTACTCGCCGAGGACAATCCCCCGCTTGTTCAGCTCTGCGAGCAAGCCGAGGCGCAAGTGCCCCTCTGGATCGGCGTAGCGCAGGTGTTCGGTCAGGTCGGAAACCGCTGGAAAGGTCGCCGGATCAATGCCCCACACGGGGATGCCATCGACCCGGCCCAAATCGAGCTGCGAGGCAATAATGACCTTGGAATCCACGACCGGAGCTGCTCCCACGACCCCGTCAGCGCCTTTCACCTGCTGCAACAGCGCGTCCCAGTCCGCGATGGGGCCGCCGTCAAAGCGGCGAATGTTGACATGAGCGTTCATGCCGATCAGCCGATTTTTGACTTCGCCGGCAAAACCATTAGTCACCGAGAGAATGATCACCAAAGCCGCTACCCCCAAGATCACCCCACCGACGGCCATATAGGCGATGACGGAAAAGAAGCCCTCGCGTTGCTTGGAGCGCAGGTAGCGGCCGGCGACAAACAGGGCAATGCTCACGTTTGTCCCTCGGTCAAATAGGCGCGGATGAAGCGGTCAATGTCGCCGTCCATTACCGCTTGGACATTGGCCGTTTCGCAAGCGGTGCGGTGGTCTTTGACTATGGTGTATGGATGGAGCACGTAGGAGCGGATCTGCGAACCGAAGTCAATGCTCTTCTTGGTGCTCTCCACCGCGAGCTGTTTCTGCTTCTGTTCGTCCTTGAGGTGCTGGTACAGGCGCGCCTTGAGCACCTTAAACGCAGTGGCTTTGTTCTTGAACTGCGAGCGCTCGTTTTGGCACTGGACGACAATGCCAGTGGGCAGATGCGTCAGCCGCACGGCTGAGGCGGTCTTGTTCACGTGTTGGCCGCCCGCGCCGCCGGAGCGGTAGGTTTCGACCTTCACGTCCTCGTCGTTGATATCTACCTCGATATCGTCTTCGACTTCTGGATAGACAAAGACCGAAGCAAACGAAGTGTGTCGGCGGCGACTCGTGTCAAACGGCGAGAGCCGCACCAAGCGATGGACGCCGGCCTCGGCCTTGAGGTAGCCATACGCATAATCCCCTCTAACCTCAATGGTTACGCCCTTGATGCCAGCTTCCTCGGCCTGCTGCAAATCCACGACTGTACATTCCATGCCGTGGCGCTCGGTCCAGCGCGTGTACAGGCGCATCAACATCGACGCCCATTCGGCGGCGTCCGTGCCCCCTGCTCCCGAGTGAATGACGAGAATCGCGTTCTTGGGGTCGGCCTCGTCGCTGAGCATCGTGCGAAACTCCAATTCGCCAATGCCCTGCACGGCGCTTTCGACCTCGGCCTCGACCTCGGCCAGCGCCTCTGCATCGTCCTCTTCTGCCGCCATCTGCCGCAGTTGGTCCAAGTCCTCCAACTGCTCGTCCAAGGTTTCCCAATCCGCGATGATGTCCTTGAGGATGCGCGCTGTCTTGCCGACGGATTCAGCCTGCCGCCGATCGTTCCAAAAGTCCGCGGCCGCCATGCGCTTCTCCAGCGCGGCCAACTCTTCCTTCTTACCACTTATGTCAAAGATACCCTCGCAGCCGCTCTAGTTGTTGTCGCCCACTTGTCAACTGTTCCTCAATCGTGGCCATTGTCATCTTCCTCGGTTTCGTAGTAGCGATCAAAAAGGAGGCTTTCGTGCTTGCGTTCAGAGGGTATTTCAAAAAGTAGCTGCCCCTCGTACACCTCGCCCTTCGTCCCCTTGAGTTGGTCGGTGTGTGCAATGAAAAACGGCGATCGCGACAGCGGATAATAGCGCCGCCCACCATCGTCAACTAGCTGAAAACACTTCGGCACAATCGCCCAAGCAAGCTGCAAATTCACCTGCAACCGCACGTCGATGAGCACGAACTTGTGTCCCTCGTCAGGCGGACCGTGAAAAAAGTGCATGTAGCGCACCCCGTCCACGGGTACCGTCAGGGCAACTTGGTTGTTGATGTTGGCGAACAGGTTGGTCAAATTTTCCAGCTTGTCCGCCGATCCGCCTGTCAAGCTCACCCCAATGTAGATCGGCACGAAGAGGGTCACGCCGCCCAAGACGACGCGGTTGAGCATCCGTAGGCGTTTATTCAACTGCTTTTTGCGCTCGCTTGCTCTGATTACCATGGCTTCCTCAAGGGGCGCGCACAAGGGCAATTTTGCCCAAGCGGCTGCGGCTAGGCAACCGCAGTTGATAGAAGTACATCCCGTTGGCTACGGCCCGGCCCGGCGTCCAACGCGGGGCGCGGCCCGGCCGGTCGTGACTCCCCGGCCACAGATCCCAACGCTCGGTGAACACCAATCGGCCCACTATGTCAAAAACGCTCAATTCGACGAGGCCGCGCTCGGCTAGCTGCACTGGAAAATGCACCACCCCATCCCGCGCTGGATTGGGGAAAGGTGCCAACAGGCGGTCCTCCTCCGGCGGCACCTCGTCGAGGCCACTGGCCGCCAGCGCGTTTATTTGCCCCCAGCCATACACCGTGTCGGGACCGGCGGTTCCCAAGTCCAGCGCGGTCGAGCGCAAAGCCTCCAGTACTTGGGCCGGCGTCCATTCGGGATTTTTTTGCAACAACAGGGCGCAAACCCCACTCACCAAGGGGGCCGCAAAGGAAGTGCCGCCCCTGCGTACATAGCCACCGCGCCGCAGATCCGCGACCACCACGCCGCTGCCGGGCGCGACCACATCCGGCTTGATGCGGCCATCAGCCGTTGGCCCCCGCGAGCTAAAGGAGGCAATCTGCGGCGTGCGCTCGCCACTGCCGGGCACATCTACCGCTCCCACCGCAATCGCGCCATCGGCGTCCGCCGGCATCGTTATGTAGTGCCAATCCCGGTTAGCCTCATTGCCCGCGGACACCACCACCGCGATGCCGCGCCGCACTGCCAGCGCCGCCGCCACGCTCGTCAGCGCGGTTTCCCCGTCCAGATCCGCTGGCGAGTAACCCGTGCCGTCGTCCCACCGATTGTAGCCCAACGAACTGTTGACCACCTGCGCTCCCAAGCTGTCGGCCCATTCCAAACCGGCGACCCAGCGGTCCTCCTCCGAGGGCATTTCGGGCATGTCATCGTTTAGTTCGGTCTTAGCCAAGATGTACTCAGCGTCGGGTGCTACGCCGACAAAGTGATCGGGCTGATATCCTGCCAGCAGGGAAAGTACTTGCGCACCGTGCAAGTTTTGGCTGCCGCTCCTTTCGTCGCCCGTGATGGGTTGATCGGCTTCATCGCTGACAATCTCGTCGTCATTGACAAAGTCGCGCTGAGCCACCACGCGAATAGAAGCAAAGGCCGCGTGTTCGGCGTAGTGGAAACCATTGTCGAGCAAGGCCACGCGCACCCCAGCACCCGTCAGACCTTGGTCGTGTAGGGGGGGAACGGCGATTTGGGCCAACTGCTCAAAGGCGAGTCCATAACGGCTTTGCTGCAACTTAGGACTGGCAAACAGCGCGGACGGCAGTGGACGGGGCCGCGACAAGCGCTGCACGGGCCGAGTTGCCACGACAAAGTCCGCAGTCTGCACTCGGCGCTGTACCTCGGGCGAGACCCGCGCACTGACCGCGTTGAGCCAACGCGAGGAGAAGCGCACGACCACCCCCATCTCCCGCAGCCGTTCGATATAGCGTTGGCTGACGGGCAGGTTCAGTTCCGCGTCCGTATGACCAGCCCCCAAATCCACCCAAGCGATGCGCCGTCCCTCGGCATCCGTTTTGTCGCGCAACAGAATCCAGATACTCTGATCCGCTGCAACCGCCAAGGCCCACACGTGTACCAGCAGAGCCCCGCACCACCACCGCACCCCCTTACTCAACAGGGGATTCCCTCGTGTCCAGCACCTCCACCCCTTCTGGCACCTCAAAAGAAAAGACCTCGTCGGCTATCCTCCTGTTGGCGCGGTGATCCCTCAGGACGTACGCCGTGCGATTGCCATTGGCCTCGCGCTGCTCGACTTGCAGTAGAATCCATCCCCTAGGATCCACCCAAACCCGCATCTGTTCGACCACAGAGGCTTCGTTTTCCGGCGCCATGATCAGCAAATAGCAAGGCCGTCCCCCCAACGCGCTTTCCTCCACCGCAATGGGCACATAGCGCTCGGTATAGTCGAAAAATACTTCCCAAGGGGTCTTTATTTCCGCTTCGTAGGGGCTGATCACCACTTGGCCGTTGTGCACGACATACGACCAGACGGCCTTGCCATCGGCCACCACCACATCCCCGCCTTCCAGTTCGATGCGAAAGCGATTCGGGCGGCGCAAATAGATCCGGCCCTCGCGGCTGCGGTACTTATCCAGCACGGCCCAGTAGAACTGCTTTTCAAAGCGGGCTGAAAACGTCTTGTAGCTAGCGAGGCGCTTTTGCACCCTAGCGATGATTTCTTCGCCGCTTTGCCCAAAAGCCGTGCTCGCCGCCAAGCCCACACAGAGCACAACCCACAACCACAGTCTCATTCTTCCGCGTCCTCCTCTTCCGCGCGCTCGACGAGAATCTCGCGCGGCTTTGCCCCGACGATCGGCCCGACGATACCGGCGGCCTCCAGCTCGTCCATCAATCGCGCGGCGCGGGAATAACCCACTTTTAAGCGCCGCTGCAAAAACGAGGTGGAGGCCTGCTGGTGTTCGCAGACTAAGCGCACGGCATCGTCGAAAAGGTCGTCGCGCACATCGGCAGCCGCGTTAATATCCGGCTGCTCGGAAAACACCGCAACTTCCTCGGCCTCGTACTGGCTCTCTTTTAATGCCGCGACCAAGCGCTCGGTTTCCTCGCCAGAAATAAAGGCTCCGTGGACGCGGAGCGGCTCACCTTGGCCGCTCGGCAGAAAGAGCATATCACCCATCCCCAACAGCCGCTCAGCCCCGTTGAGATCGAGAATCGTGCGCGAGTCCGTCTTTGACGCCACTTGGAAGGCAATGCGCGACGGGAAGTTGGCCTTGATTACCCCGGTAATCACGTTCACCGAAGGCCGCTGGGTCGCCAAAATGATGTGAATGCCCACAGCGCGCGACTTCTGCGCCAAACCCATCAGCGAGGTCTCCACCTCAGCGGGGGCCGTCATCATCAAATCGGCAAATTCGTCGATTACTATCACGATGTACGCCAGCGGCTTCTCAGGCTCAACGCCGTCTTCGGCAGCCTCGGCTTGGACGCTCGCCAGCTTGGCGTTGTAGTCGGACAGATTGCGCACCCCCAGCTGGGCCAGCTTCTGGTAGCGAGCTTCCATTTCGGCTACCGCCCACTTCAGGGCCTCGGCGGCCCTTTTCGGCTCGGTGATAACTGGCACCAGCAAGTGTGGTATATCGTTGTACATCGTCAATTCTACTACCTTGGGATCGACCATGATAAAGCGCACTTCGTCCGGCCTGGCCTTGAGAAGGATACTGCAAATTAGGCTGTTCAGGCACACGCTCTTGCCAGCCCCGGTGGCACCGGCGACCAATAGATGAGGCATTTTGGCCAAATCCGCGGCGCACGGCTCGCCCGAAATAGTCTTGCCCAGCGCCATGACCAGCTTGGAATCCGACCGGCTGAACACCTCGTCTTCGATAATCTCGCGCAAGTAAACGGTCTCTCGCTCCTGATTGGCAACCTCCACCCCCACCACGGATTTGCCCGGCACCGGCGCTTGAATGCGAATGCCTTTGGCGCTCATCACGCGCGCGAGATCGTCCGAAAGCGCGGCAATGCGATTGACCTTGACCCCTGGGGCTGGCTCCACCTCGTAGCGCGTCACCACTGGCCCGGGACTCACCTCCACGACCTGACAGGCCACGTCGAAATTACCCAGCGCATTCTCCAGCAGCTTGGCGTTTTCCAGCAAGGCCTCCTTAGAGACGTCACTTTGGCTAGCTGGCACTTCGTCTAGCAACTGGGTGCTCGGGATTTCGTAGCGACCACTGGCTTGCTTGCGGGCTGGCTCTGCCTTCTCTTGTTGGCGTACCGGCTCTGGCACAACTGCATCTTCGACCGCCGGTTCCTTCTTCTTTTTGCGCTCTCGCCGCTCAGCGCGCGCTGGTTCCTGCACCCGAGGCTCCACTGCAGCAACCTCTTCAACCATTGGCTTCCAAGGGGCCGCATCCTCGACCCGAGACTCCGCGCCAATCTCGGGTCGCATTTCTCGCACCATGGCGGTTTCGCCCCGTTTCCTTTTTGCGGCTTTGCTCTTGTGCCTCCGCAGACGCCCAAGCAACCGCCCAAGCAACCGCCAAACCACCGCCAAACCACCGCCAAACCACGCCAACAGCCGCCAGTTCAGCCCGGGGGTCAAAATCACCGCAACCACAAACAACGAGCCCAGCAAAACCGCCGCCCCCAGCCTCCCCAGGTACGGTATGAGGAGATCCAAGCTAATCTGGGTTCCCAGCACACCGCCCAGTGCGTAGGCCGTGTGCGGCGAATAGTCGGGCAGGCCGGTAGCGATGCTGATGAAGACGGCCATGAGCAAAAGGCCCACACTGCGCTGCACAGCAAGAGCCACCGGCTGGCAACGCACCCTATTCCAACCCCACAGCAACAAGAGCATGGGCCAGACATACGCGGCCAGTCCCATGCCCGCAAAGGCCCCATACGACGCATACGCACCGATCCACCCCCCCCAATTCAAACTCTCCACCACCGAGCGGCTCGAATTAGGAGGATCCAGCGGCGAATGGGATATCAAGCAGACGAGCAAAAACGCGCCGAGACCGAGGAGGAGCACCCCCAGCGCTTGGGGTCTCTTCTCTCCTTTGGGCGTATGCAAAAACTCGGACATAGAGCTGCAGACTCCGCTAGTACTAGGCTGGGAAGCAATCGGATTGGAAAGGGG
>JAJEEZ010000279.1:0-5070 GCA_022820705.1 Candidatus Latescibacterota bacterium
GCCTGAGATGGCTCAAACGGTGGATCGCCCACCAACGCCAACGCTTGCCCCCCTTCAATGCACAGTTGGCACCCACAGGAATCAGAACCGTTAGGAAAACCAAAAAACCTAGCAAAAAGTAAAAATGTAAGGGAATCAGATCATTCCTATAAGAACACAAGACGATGCCGGTGCCGTCGTCATTCGCGTTGGCCGTTCAACAAGGCTGGCTCCACACCGTGTCATACCTAGCCTTGTTTGTCCTATCCGACGATCTGATCGATGCGAGAAAATGACCATGCGTGAGATCCAAGACCTTGTGCTCAATATCGCAAGAGGAACAGAAAGACTCGATACGTTGCTTACTGAGCGGTCAGAACGGTTCGAGGAGGAATTCCGTAGCTTTAATAATTGGAACCAGAATGCGATAGGCATCCGGGCAACTGCTGTACCCTTGGGCGACGAAATATGGTTTGACCCTAGCCATGAAGCATTGAGGGATGAGTTGGATTGGCACAGCGTTACAGCCCACTTAGGCGATGATTTCTGCGAATTAAGAGGTGGAGGCCTTAAAATTCCTTCTACGAACAACTGGCGACCGATTTTACGCGGGGCAAGGATGGAAGGGAATGAATATCACTATCGCAGTGTTGGTGACCGCAATTCGATTAAAACTGACCACAGCTTGATTAAAAAATTGTACCGAGAAATACACTGTAACGGACTCGTTGAACTAGGCCTGACTTCTTCCCGTTCAACAGAACAACTACTCTTTTACCCAAAAGAACAATATGGAGGCATCCTACCTGCTGAATGGCTGATTACCATATTTGCCAATTTGCTGGTCTGGATCGATAGACTCAGAAATCATGCTGGATCCCCGGTAGCTGAATACGCTTTAGAATTGGAAACTCGTATTCACGGATATCCCTTGCCGCGTTTAGCTGTGCTAAAGAAAGTTGCAGATGTTCGAATCCAGCGAGGACTTCAATATGAAGAGTTCGGTAATCGTTGTGCATTTGGCACTGAGATGGATTCCACCCGATTTCCCAGATACTCGCTTGGCAGCAGCGACGAAATCGTTCGCACCCTCAACTTGTTTGAACTCGACCTGTGGAATAACGTCGGCTTGCGCGATCAGGGACATGACGGACTGACGATAAAAGATTTCGGCCAATCCTGAAACATGACCTGGGGACGAACATACCTGTGGATCGCCATACTGATCTTCGCCGCCGCCGCTTCGGTGGTGGCCCGCCTCGTCGAAATCGGCGAGGCAAACCTGATAGACGGCCGCAATCCCATCTCCTTTTGCAACCTGCTTTTCGCTGGCAACCTCGTAGCGGCGCTAACCCTGTTCGCCCTCAATCACCGAGAATGGAGCCCCACCAACCTGCGCACCCTCTCGCGTCGGCAATGGCTGATCCAGACGGCCTTGGCCCTTACCTCCGGCGCGATAGCCCCGGCCATGATGTTCACGGCCATCGCCCACACCTCCGTCACCAATATCGTCCTGATCGAGACCATAGAAATTCCCCTCGGCCTGTTGTTGGCTTGGCTGCTCTATCGAGAAAAGTCGAACTGGACTGCCGTGCTGGGAGCCTTGTGCGCCCTCGGCGGCGTAGCCACGACCCTCATTCTGCAAATGGACTCGTCGCCAGAGAGCATGGCAGCAGCGCGGATGCAGGGCGGCGTAGGCTACGGTGAATTCTTTGCCGCCGCCGCTACCGTGCTCCTCGTCTGCGGTGCCGAAATCGGCCGCAAACAACTCCAGACTATCCCCTTGGGCATCTTCAGCGTCTTCCGCAACCTCGTCGGCGCGCTCTTCTTCCTCGTCATTGGCCTATACATTTTCGGTCTTGAACACTTCGCCGACATCTTCTCCCCGCTGCTCTGGGGCTGGATGCTGCTGTACGGAGGGATTGTGGTGGCTTGCGGTCAGTTGGCGTGGTTTGCCGGCATCAAGCGCGTGCGCCCCGCCGACATTGCCACAGCGTCATCCTTCTCGCCGGTGGCCGGTGTACTCTTCGCCGGTCTCATCCTAGGCGAGGTGCCCATGCCTGCCCAACTCATCGGCGGTGGCATTATCCTCGCGGGCATCGCCATCGCCCTGTGGGGCGAACTGCGCACCGACCGCCCGACGCGGCCACCCAAGACTGACGACAAGGCCAAAGCCTTCACCGGCGTCTGATTAGTGGTTAGCGCCCGCACCAAAGTTGGGCTGGCACTAACCACTAACCACTGTAAAACAGCTTCTCACTTGTCGAAGTAGGGATGCATAGATACGGGCACTTTGGGAATCTCGCCGCTCGGCGGCTTGAGCGTGATATCCTCAAACAGGACCATGCGAGGAAAGAGCCTTCGCTGTTGAGGTAGTAAACCGAGGTGTTATTGGGGCTGAAGGACGACCCATAAGCCCCGCTTGCGTCCCAGCGGCTTCAGTCCCTATCTTCGGCAGGGCGAACAGAGTCTCGCCCGGCTCATAAACAGCACAAAGGAGGAACCGACCATGCATCGTTTTTCCATTCTTCTCGCCGCCTGTATGCTGACTACCGCTTGCGGCGACCGCCAGCCGACCATCTCCAACGGCGAACCGGTACAGATCATCCAGTACGACGGCCACGCCTACCGGTTGGCGGCGGGCAAAGCCAACCAGACCGACCTTTCCATTGAACTGTCGTACGCCGTGCGCGGAGGCCGCGCCGTTATCGATGCCGTTACGATAGACGGCACAGAGTACCGGGCCGATTGTGCGGCTGGTGGGGCGGGGCCTTCAGACACAGGGGTATCGCCCGGCGGCGACATCCCCCACTACACCTTATGCGACGGCCTCGAAGGCACGCGAGACGTCGATTACACCTGCGACGGCTACAGCCAGATCCCACCCCACCTTCGGTCGCCGACGTGCGCTTGAAGGTCGAGGGCAACGAGGCTTTTCTGCGAGCACGGTTTGAGGACACCTCCTCCACCTACCGGGTGGCCGTGCCGCCTTTGGGGGAATCCCAAAAAACCAGACAGACTTTTAACCTGACCGACGGGAAAGCCGATTTCTTCCTCTTTACGATTAAAGAAACATTGTATTACTTCGTTTACTCCACCGGGGGAGCCGACACGTGGGGCGACTTGTACAAAGTCGAAAAAGACTTGATCAAGCCTATCGCGGGCACCGGCAAATGGGCCGATGGGGGCAACTTCGCCTTCCAGCGGATCTTGGAGCCGGGCGACTATTTGTTGCGGGTCACATCTGAAACCGGCAAAGCAGAAGGCACATACCAGATAGGGATTAGCACCTCGTTGCCTGAAGATTACCAATAGCCGCCCTCTTGGTATTAGGCAGGGCGAGGCAAGGAAAACCTCGCCTCGCCCTTGCTTTTACTCGCTGTATTTGATGCAGTTCACCCTAGTCAGGATGGTGCGTCCACCGCCCCATCCGGCCACCGCCGTCAACCGCCCCGAAGACCAGCTTCTCCCCACTGCTCTGGGGCTGGATGCTGCTGTCGCCTGCTTCCAGTGACGACAGGACCGCAGCGCTCCAAGTCGCCTGCTTGCAGCGTGTAACGTTGCACACTACATTCAGAATCCATGAAGATCAGGCACAAGGGACTGCGGGCACTGCACGAGCGGGACGACCCGGCACGGCTGCCGGCGGGCCTAGTACCACGTCTTCGGCGCATCCTGTTTCGGCTGCAAGAGGCAACACATCCCGGCAGCGCAGACGCGCCAGGCTTCCGGCTGCATCCGTTGAAGGGGGATCGGGTGGGCAAGTGGAGTGTGCGCGTATCCGGCAACTGGCGCGTGGTGTTCCGCTTTGAGGATGGCGAGGCCGTAGATGTGGACTTAATCGACTATCACTAATTGGAAAGGAACGGCGACTATGAGCAACAACGATGGCGAACGGGTGGGACCCATGCTGAACCCACCGCACCTAGGAGAACTGATCCGTGAGAGCATGGAAGAGATCGGCTGGAATGTCACCGAGACGGCGGGCCGCCTAGGCTGCGAACGCGGGACACTTTCGCGCCTCCTGAACGGCAAAGCCGGCATGTCCGCAAACATGGCGCTGGCATTGGAGCACATCGGCTGGGGCACCGCCGAGCACTGGATGCGGATGCAGGCGAGCTATGAGCTTGCACAGGCTCGCCGAGAGCGGGTCACCGGGGAACAGCTAGCCGATGCGACGTTCGCGTCAACCACCCAAGCCTGACAGGTCTTGGGAATTGAAGATGAGCGGGTGACCTGCTACACCCGCTCGGCCTGGGGTTCGGCCAGCCCGTGGGTGTGATCCCACAAATGCCCCCGCCGCTTCTGGCCTTCTAGCGTCGTTTCAAAGTACACCCCCTGCACCGGCTCGTGCACCAACGGCATATCGTGATGATGCCCCATGCCCGTAGCCAGACAGTCTCCCGGCTTCATTTCGTACGTCTTGCCCTCAGAAACGGCGCGAGCCTGACCTTCCAAGATGACCCAATACTCGTCGCAGTCGTGAAAGTGGCTATCGAAATTGGTCCACTTCTCGTACGGGACCGGATCGCCTTTATCCTCGGGCTGGGGACTATTATCCATGTTGAAGATCCCCGAGCCGCCCGTCTCCGCTCCCCAGCGTCCGCAAAAGCGCACCAGCGTAGCCGCCTCTTCCACTTCCAACACCTCAAAAGAACCTGGACCAGTCAAATCTATATTGGCACCCGTGGCGGCTTCCACCTCCTCAGCACCCACCCGCAACCGACAGCGTCCCCCTCCCACAATCAGCTTCTCCACCTCGCCACGACGCGCAAAGCTGTGTTCATCGCCTGCCTTGAGCTGCACGACCTCAAAGTGTTCCAACTCACACCAATCGGGGTACTGGTCCTCACTTCTGAACATCGGCATAACCCTTCTCCCTTCTCTCGGTTTTTAAAAGGTTTTAGAATATTAGGTATCTGATGTTACCTAACAGATTCGCACAAATCAACTGCCACTAGGAGGCATAGACCATGAACGTCGAAGAAACTCTTTTTCATCTGCTTCGGGATATGTGATGGGCCAACGGGATTACGATGCTGTTGTCAGGCGAGTGGAAGCGGTGTCTGGTATTGATGTGCAGATATTGGG
>JAJEEZ010000292.1:0-11381 GCA_022820705.1 Candidatus Latescibacterota bacterium
CTTTTCCGCGATATGATCGGCGTCAAAGGAGAGGCTTGGAAATACGACACGACCTTGGTGATTTGCTCGGGTAAAGGCCCGGTGATTTGTCGGCTATCCACGGTGTTGCCGTCGGGAATGTCGTGGTGGTACACGGCCAGATCTATGTACGCGCCGGAAATGTACTGCTCGGGCTGCTCGGCAAAGAGCAGGATGCCCAAGTGTGTCGGAATTGCGCCCACATCCAAGATCGCCGCCAGCTTGTGCGCCGCCAGCGTAGAAGCCCAGTCTTCTGGCGTGGACCAATCGGGGAAGCGCCGACTGAAGTACTGTTCAAGTCGGGTTTTGTCCAAATCGTCGAGGCTGGTGCCGACCATGGGCCATTCCTCAAGCGGGCCAGCCAAACGACGCTCGGTCAATCGGATGGATGAAATGAGTTGGGTTTTGTCGATCATGATTGATCAATCCGCGTTTTTAAGCTGCTCCAGAACGTCCATCCCCACCCGCCGACTCCACGCCTCCATCACCCGATGGAATAGAGGACCGGGCTTGCCGTCGCCAATCGGCGTATTGTTGATGCGCGTACACGGCGCTAGACAATAGGGCGTGCTGGTCAACCAAGCCTCGTCGGCATTGACCGCGTCGTAGGGCTGCAAATCCTTTTCGACCCAACCCAGCCCCAACTCAGGTGCCAATTCCCGCAGCGTCACCAAACTCACCCCCTCCAAGATATTGCGGCTAGTAGGCGTAAAGATCGTATCGTTCTCCACCACCACGAAGTTGGCCCCCGAGCACTCGGTGAGGTTGCCGTCCAAATCGAGCAGCAGCGAGGTGGCAGCGGGATCGACTGCCTGCGATTGCTTGTCGGCCAGCCAATAGTGCAAGCGCGAGCGGTTTTTGGTTTTGGGGTCAACGCATTGGGGCGGCACGTGGCGAATGGAGGGCGTAACCGCGTGGACGCCCTGCTCAAAATAGGGCCGCCACACGGCAAAGGGCAGCGGGAAGGAGTGGATGCACAACGTGGGCGTCAGGCGCGCCGCTTTCCCAGCACTACCCGCGTAGATCTGGTTTTCCCCCGGCGTTACAAAGTGGACGACCCCCAGATCCTGCTCTGGACCGATCAGCTTGCTATTAGTCTGAATCAAAGTCCGCGTGCATTCGACCAGCCCTTCGTGATCTAGTGCCAACTCAATGCCGGCATATTTACACGACCGCAAAAGCCGCCGCACGTGCTCTTCCAAGCGGAACGGCTCGTGTCTAAACGTGCGGGTCATTTCGGTCAGGGTGGCCCCCAGTACGATCCCCAAATCGTAGATATTGATATGAGCCTGGGAAGCGGGGACGAAGCCATCGTTGAGATAGACGACTGGTTCATTCATAGCGCGTTACTCTCCTGTGGGTCCAAGGCGACGCAGGCGGCGTAAAAATCGGCCGTCGAAGTAGAAAAACCATGCACCTGCTCGACCTCGCGCACGGCCAATTCCGTGGCCCACCGCGCCTTTAGTGTATCGGGGAATTCCACTCCGTCCGTGGCGTCCCGCACCAAAATGGTATTATAGCCCCGCCCGCGCATGGCGCGAACCCCGTAGTCGCGGCCCAAGATGCACCAGTTGGTCGCAAAGCCAGCAAAAAGCAAATGCAGAATGCCGCGCTCTTGGCACAAGTCGTGCAGTTGCTGGCCCGTGCCCACCACAAAATCCCCTTTCTCCACGGCGATATGGGGCGAAAGATCAAGTTTCCCGGTTAGGCTCTCCCAATAGGGACCAATGCCCGGCTCTTGGTCGCGCGGCCCCCGGAAACAGGCGTACACTCCCTGCCGGTTGCGGAACTCGACCGGCGGCCAACTCGGGGTTGGGCCCGGTTCAGGCTCAGGCGTGCAGCCTTGATACACCTCGTACTTATCCGGGAAATTAGCCAGCACTCCGGGACTGGGTGCCTGTACGATGGTCAGGCCGCATTCGCGCGCCCGCCCGATGAGTGGCGCAATCACTTCCTTGGTCACCGCCTCGGCGCGCTCGATCCAGCTATCGATGTGATGCACGTTCCACAGGTCGATCAGCACCAGCGCCGTCTGCTCAACCGGCAGGGCGAACTCCAACTCCCGCACGACGAAATTCTCCTCGCGGCAGGGCACTTCCTTAGGTGTGCTGTCTTGGAAATACTGCACTTTCAGTTGCAAAGCCTCCATGGCCTCTCCTCTTATCACAACTCCGAGATCATGTCGTAATTATTGGTGCCCCCGGCCTCGAAATCGCCCACGCGTTGAAAACCGAATTTGGTGTAAAAGTGGACGGCGCGGGGATTGTCCGCGCGCACGCCGCCCCACAGCAGCATGCGCTGCCTCCCTAGCCGTGGCAATAGCCCGAGCAGATGCTGCATCATCAAACTGCCCAGTCCTTGGCTCTGGTACGCGTCAGCCACCGAAGGAGCCAAGGTGCAATCGGTCTCGTCGTGCAAGGCCAACCCCAATGCATCGTAGCGCCGACGATCCCCGTCCCGCACGCCCAGTTCGACGACAAAATACGCCACAATGCACTCGACTCCCTCCTCCTCGACCCAAGCCAGCATCCGTAGCGTGTGGGCGCTGTCCAACGCGGCGCAAAAACCATCGGCTGTCTCTTGGTCAAATGGGTGCGGCCCGTACACCCGACGGGTAGCTTGCGACAAGCCGGTGAAGTACGCGCCTAACTCAGCGGCCTGATCGTCGCGCAAAGGGCGGAAGTAAACCCGCCGACCCGAAGCCAACACCTCGCCGAACGAGACTAGCTCGGGTTGCGTATCTATGGTGTTGGGATCAATCTGCATGAGAACGCCGTCAAACCTGAAGAATGTTGCCTTTTCCCAGCAACGCCTGATACGCCACCAACGCCCCCGCTACGTGGACATTCATCGACGGCCCCTTGCCGTACATGGGGATATAGACCGCGCCATCGCACAGCGCCAAGGTCTGTCGATAGACGCCCTTGGTCTCGTTGCCGAGCACCAAGCACACTTTGTTCGGGAAATCGTATTCCAAATAGCACACCGCCCCCTGCACCATTTCCAACGCCACCAAGTGATACCCCTCGTCCCGCAGTGCATTCGCCGCTTCGTCAAAGCGCCCGATCCGCCGCCACGCCACCCGCCGCTCATGGCCTCGCGCCGTGCGCTCAATATCCTCGTGCGGCGGCACGGGCGTTACACCCGTAAAAACCAATTCCCGCGCCCCGCACGCATCGGCAATGCGAAACATCGAGCCGACATTGAGCGGGTCTTCGACGCTCTGCAGTAAAAAGGCTAGCTCCGCCTTGGGCGGATAGCTTTTCGCCGCGTCGGCAAAGAGCCGCTTCACCTCAACCTTGCGCAAGTGGCGCATCGTCAAAAGCGGATGGTCTTGTACTTCTTCACGTGCTCGGTAATGGCCACCTCCACCGGCAACCGCTCCATACTCGACGCTCCGTAGAACCCATCGACGCCCTTCGTGTTTTGCAACACGTACTCGGCGTCCTCTGGCTCTGAAATCGGCCCCCCGTGGCACAGTACAATCACCTCTTCGGACACGTCTCGCGCCGCGTCGCATATCGCCTGTACAAACCCCACTGATTCCTCCAAAGTCAGCGCGGTCGTCGCGCCAATCGCGCCCTTAGTAGTAAGCCCAGCGTGCTCCACCACAATGTCGGCACCAGCCGCTGCCATCTGCTCGCCCTCTTCGGGATTAAACGCATAAGGCGTCGTCAACAACCCCATCTCGTGCGCCGTGCGAATCATCTCCACCTCTTCCCCATACCCCATTCCGGTTTCCTCCAAGTTCTGCCGATACAACCCGTCAATCAGGCCCACGGTCGGAAAATTCTGCACGCCGGAAAACCCAATCGCCTCAACCTCTCGTAGGAAAACATCCATCTGCCGGAACGGATCCGTCCCGCACACGCCGGCCAGCACCGGCGTATCCTCCACCACCGTCAACACCTCCCCGGCCATATCCATCACAATCGCGTTGGCGTCTCCATACGGCATAGTCCCAGCCAGCGACCCTCGGCCCGCCATGCGAAATCGCCCGGAATTGTAAATCACAATCAAATCAACCCCACCGGCTTCCTCGAACTTAGCGCTGATCCCGGTGCCGGCTCCCGCGCCGATAATGGGAATCCCATCGGCGATGTTCTGCCGCAGTCTCGCGAGTACCTCTTCTCTTGTAAAAGCCATAACCACCTATCCGTTCAACGCCTTTTCTATCCGCACCCCCTCCATCTTCCGCAGCTCGGCCTCCGGCCCAAACGGCGCGTATATGGCGATCAACTTCATCGGGCCGTCCCCATTATTAACAGTCGAGTGATACACAGCCGTCGGAATGTGGACCAACTCGCCCGGGCCGATCTCCTTTTCCAACATGCCCGACTCCAGCTCCACCGTCTGGATCCCAGTGCCCTCTATCACGTAGAGAATCTCCTCGCTATACGGATGATTGTGGCGCACATGGCCCTTGCCCGGTGCCAGTTCCACCACGCCGCAGCTAAAGTGCTCAGCCGCGGTCACCAGCGGTTCGGAAAGCCAGTTTAACCGGCCCCAGTCAAAGACTTGGGTCTCCACGTCGGAGCATTGTACGAACGTCTTTTTCTCGCTCATCACTCTCCTGCTTTCTCAGCAATTAGCTCCAGTAGCAGCGCGGTCGCCGCGGCTGCAAACCCTGGATCGTTGATGTTGTGATCTACTTCGCGGACGAGGATGCCTTCGTCCAAGTTGGCTTTGAGGGCGTCGCTAAAGGCGCGGTCGGCTTCGCGGTCGCAAAACAGCTCGCCGTCGCCGTCGAGGATCGACACGCCCCTGAGCGGAATGAGCACGGCGACCGGACCTTTGGCGGCGTTGAGCTTTTCAGCGAATATCCGGCCCATCTGCGCATTCTCCTCGGCATTGGTGCGCATCAAGGTCACCTCTGGGTTCCACTCGTAAAAGAGCCGCGTGCCGTCCTTGTACTGTTGCGGCACCGTATCCATGCCGCCAAAATTGGCCATGTCCACGCAGCCGGGGACCACTAGCTGGGGCAAACCCGCCCGACCCGCCGCACTCAAGCGCTCTGGCCCCGCGCTGAAGACGCCACCGCACACTTCGTCGGCCCACTCCGTAGTGGTGATGTCCAGCACCGCATCTACCAAGCCCTCGTCAATGAGCGACTCCATGGTGCGGCCGCCAGTGCCCGTAGCGTGAAAGACCAAGACCTCGTACCCGCTCGCCGACAGGGTCTCACTGCACGCGTTGACGCATTCCGTGGTGTTGCCAAACATCGACGCGACGACAATCGGCTTGTCGTCGCCAGCCGGCGCTGGCTCTGCTTCGACCATGCCGCAAATCGCGCCAGCGGCTCGCGTAAAAATCACTCGCGAAATCCGATTGACTCCGGCCACATCCACAATCGACGGAATGAGCACCACGTCCTTGCTGCCCACATAAGCTCCCGTGTCGCCAGCCGCCACAGTCGAAACGCACACCTTGGGCACGCCCACTGGCAGGGCGCGCATGGCCGCAGTCACCACACTGCTGCCACCGGATCCGCCCATGCCGACGATGCCGTCAAACCGGCCCTCGGCGTACCCTTGCTCCGCCACCTTGGCCGCACCCTCACCCATAGCCTTCATAGCGGCACCGCGATCGCCAGCCGCGCGCAGTGACTCCAGCGACGCGCCCGCGGCCGCGGCCACCTCGCTGGCATCCACATCCACAGCAAAGGCTTCGCACTCGCCCATAACGCCCGTGTTTACCGCCATAACTTCGTGGCCACGGGCCAAGATTTGCTCGCGCAAGAAGGCGTATTCCACGCCCTTCGTATCAAACGTCCCAACCATCATAATTGTAGCCATAACGCCCTCCTCAAGCTGGCGTCGTCAGGTGCTTTTTTTTCTCATACTGAGCGGAGCGCAGCGGAGTCGAAGTATCTCATACCTAAGGAGTCCGTGCGCAACACCAATTTGTAATATGGCCACTTCAGCCAAAGCGCCGCAACCGGAGCGCGTTCATCACCACCGACACCGACGAAAAGGCCATCGCGAGGCCCGCTAGCATCGGGTTGAGCAGCGGGCCGCCGAACAGGTAAAGTGCGCCCGCGGCCACTGGAATGCCCGCAGCGTTATAAAAAAACGCCCAGAACAAATTCTGCTTTACGGTCCGCACAACCGCTCGGCTCAACTCGATGGCCCGCGCCACATCCGCCAACCGGCTGTGCATGAGCACCACGGGCGCAGACGCGGCCGCCACATCCGTCCCAGTGGCAAAGGCCATGCCCACATCGGCGGTGGCTAGCGCTGGCGCGTCGTTGATCCCGTCGCCGACCATGGCCACGCAGCGGCCCTCATCCTGCAATGCCTGCACGGCCGCGGCCTTGTCTGCGGGCAAGACCTCGGCGCGCACAGTCTCAATCCCCACTTGACGCGCCACGGCCTCAGCAGCCTGCCGGCTGTCGCCCGTGAGCATCACCACCTCCAAGCCGCCTTGGCGCATCCGAGCCACGTCGTCCTTGCTCTGCGGGCGGGGGCGGTCGGCCAAAGACACGCGCCCAACCAATGCGCCCGCCACCGCGACCCACGCGACAGTAGCACCGTCCGCCGAGCCGCTGTCCTCATCTACGCGAACTCCCACCGCCGCCATCATGGCGCGATTGCCCACCACCACATCCTCGCCTTCTACCGTGGCCTGCGCACCTTTGCCCGGACTCGCCACAACTTCGGTAGCCCCTGACACGGCAAGGCCCCGCTCTGTCGCAGCCGCCACAATCGCCGCGGCCAGCGGATGCTCCGAGCCGCGCTCCACGGCCGCGGCCAAGCTCAGTACCTCGTCGGCACTGCGGCCGTTTAACGGCTCCACCGCCACGACCTGCGGCCGCCCCTCGGTAATCGTGCCAGTTTTGTCCAGCACCACGGCATCTACTTTGTGCGCCGTTTCCAGCACCTCTGGGCTTTTGAACAGGATGCCTAAATGCGCACCGCGTCCCGTGCCGACCATGATGGCGGCTGGCGTGGCCAAGCCCAAGCTACACGGGCAGGCGATGATCAACACGGCCACAAAAACCTGCAACGCAAAACTCAAACCCTCCCCGGCCCACAGCCAACCCACCGCGGCCACCACACCTAGGACCAGTACAGCCGGCACGAAATACCCGGCGACGACATCGGCCAAACGGGCAATCGGCGCTTTGCCCGCCTGTGCGGCCTCGACTAAGCGCACCATTTGCATCAACAGCGCATCCCCGCCTACGCGCGTTGCGCGCACCATGAGTGCTCCCGCGCCATTGAGGCTGCCACCAGTGACGGCATCGCCCGGTCCCTTAACCACGGGTAGCGACTCACCGGTCAACAGCGACTCATCCACCGTAGAATTTCCCTCGATGATTTCGCCGTCGGCTGGAATGCGCTCGCCCGGACGCACGCGCAAGCAGTCGCCTACTTCGATGGCGTCAGCCGCAATTTCCCGCTCCCCATCGTCAGTCACCAGCGCGGCCTTGTCGGGTTTGAGCTTCAGCAGTGCCCCTATGGCCTCCTCGGCCCGCAACCGCGAACGCGCTTCGAGATAGCGGCCCATCAGCATCAAGGTGAGGATTGTCGAAACCGTCGGGAAATAGGAGTCGAACGCCACAGCCGCACCCACGGCGACGGACCCCAAGCCCCAAGCGCTGTAGAGCCATGCCGCAGCCGTGCCAATGGCAATGAGCGAAAACATGTTGGGACGACCTCGCCACAGAGCCCGCCCGCCCTCGGCGTAGATCTGGCGGCCAATCCACATCACCGGCAGCGCAAACAGCAGATGCAAAACGCCCACCCGCAGCGGATACTGAGCCAATGACAGCGCCGGAGTAACAGGCGCGGCCATCTGCTCGGCCATCTCCACTGCAAAAAGCGGCAGCCAAAATACAACAGCCCAACGAAACGCACCCGCTTGCTCAGCCAGTTCGACCCGTTTGCGTTCTTGTCGCCTAGCCGCGCCTTCGGCTTCAGGCGTTTGCAGCCGCGCCCGGAATCCCGCTTCTGCCACGGCCGCTGCAATGCTTTCCTCATCTACAGCCGCCGGATCAAAGCGCACGGCCATCTGCTCGGTCGCCAAGTTCACGTCAGCCACTTCGACGCCGGCCAAGCCGGACACCTGCTGCTCGACCTGATGCACGCAGCCAGCGCAGTGCATGCCTTCAATGGCAAAATGTTGCTCTCTATTGTTTTCTGTCATGTTGCGAACTCGCAAATCGACTGACGAACCCGCTCGGCGTGGCGATTTTCAACGCCGTCATTGGATTGAAAACCGCCGTGCCATTCGACCGTCTCAGTCGAGCGTACCAACCAGATGCTTGATTTGCGCCCAAGTTGATACCTCGACCGCCGTATCGTGCGATGCGGGTGGCGGAGTGCTCGTTGGGTCGCCGGGATTGAACACCTTTCCTGCTAGGCTAGCATCGCCTTCGTGGCCGTGTTCCCCATGATCTTCCTCTTCCCCATCGTCGTCGCCCCCGTCGCCGTCATCGTCTTCCCCGTCGTGGTCTGCCTCTTCGCCATCGTGATCCTCTCCTTCCCCATCGTCGTCCCCTGTGGGATCGGGATCGCCCGCCACCCAAGTGCCGTCGGGATCGCCCAACTCCGCGCCATTGGATGCTCCGTCGCCATCGGAGTCCAAGGCCGCTAGCTCTGGGCCCCAAATCACGTCACCGGCTGGGCCGGACGCAGTGAGGAAATTGGTTACAATCTCTATGCCAAACGGATTGAGTGGCGAGCCACCACCAGCCGTGTGGCAGGTGTTACAGCTAGCCGCGGAGCCGTTGGGAATCTGCCTTACGCGCTTGCTGCGTGCGTCGGCCTCTTCGGCAACTACGCCTCCTAAAAAGAGCACGGCTACCAGCAAAATTCGCAAACTCATGCTAAAATCTCCTTCCCTCGATATGCGCCACGAGATACCTCTCTTCTCAGAACATGCCCACGTTTAGCACTGCAAGTCAACACAAACCCCTCGCCCCACATCGCCAAATCGCGCATATTATTGCTGTCCATTCCACAGGAGGCAACGCTCATGTCCACTGCTCAACGTCTCGACCTCAGCGAAGTGCGGCCGCAAATTGATGTCGATCCAGCGACCTGCGTCTATCACCAACTCGCACCGGCTAGCGAATTTGCCGACGGCGAGGGCCGACCCTTTACCATTGACGGCATTCACCTCGCAGTCTTTCTCTACGAAGGATCCTTCCACGCCGTTGACAATCGCTGTCCGCACATGGGCTACCCCATGTCCAAAGGCAGCATCCGCGACGGAGTGCTGATCTGCCACTGGCACCACTGGGAATTCGACCTCAAGACCGGCGGCTGCCTGCTGACTTCGGGCGACGACCTAAAAGCCTTTCCCGTCGAAGTCCGCGACGACGGCTACGCATGGGTCGGCATCCCGCCCGGCGAGAAAGAAGAGGCCCGCCTGCGGCTCGTAGCCCGAGGCAAGCGCGCCCTTGAACAAGGGCTCAAAGACCGCAGTTCCTTCCTCATCGCCAAAGCGGTCGCCGCACTCCGCCAAACAGGTGCCACCCCGCAGGAAATCATCCAACAGGGCCTCTACTACGGCGCACACAAAACCAGCGAAGGCTGGTCGTCGGGCGTCGCCATCCTGACCCTCGCGGCGAATATGTGGGACGACATTGCCGAGGCCGACCAAAACCTCTTTCTCGTCCACGGTTTGACCCAGATTTCGCAGCGCACCTCCGGCTCGTCGCGCCGCCAGCGATTTCCCTTTCCCCGCAGCAATGACGACCAAGATTTGGCCACCCTCAAGCGCTGGTTCCGCACTTTTGTCGATCAGCGTCACCACGGCGCGGCCGAGCGCATCTTGCTCACCCTGCACGACCGCGACTGCGGCAAGGAAACCCTCGCGGATTTCGTCTTCACCGCGGCCACGGACTTCTACTTCACCGGCGACGGGCACGCTCTCGACTTTGCCAACAAGATGTTCGAGGCCCTCGACTACGTGGAATGGGTCGGCGCACACGAGATCCTCCGCCCGATCGCCGTCGATCTGGTGAGCCGCACCCGCCACGAAGAGACCTCGCGCTGGGCCGACAGCCTGCCGCACTTAGAGAACATCTTCACGCGCCTAGACGATATCTGGGAGGACAATCAGCGCAACAAAGCGACCATCGACGTCTCCGAGTTCACCCAAGTCATGCTCGGCGACGACTTTGAACCCATCCTCGCCCGCGTCGAAGAGGCCCTGCGCGCTGGCGTGCCGCCGACCCAACTCTGCCGCGCCATGACCTACGCCAGCGCATTGCGCACGCTGCGCTTCCACCTCAAAAACGAGGGCGACTGGCACGACGTGGCCAACATTTATTCCTACGCCCACGCGCTCTACTGCACCTTCCACTACGCCGCCAGCAAAGAGCTGTTGCGCGCCATTTTCCACGGCGCGGTTTTCCTCACCTACCTGCGCTGGCTCAACATGCCCTCTGCCCGCGTCCCACGGCACGGGCAGAAGCTCGACGAGCACTTCGCCTCCAGCGAAGACATGCTCAAGCGCCTCGGCGAACTAGCCGATTTCCAGAAGGTCTTTGAAGCCGAAGTCCTTGTCAGCCAGTATCTCGAAGAAGGACGCGACGTCGCCAAGCTCCGCCACACCTTGGCCCACATCATGCTCCGCGAAGACGCCGAGCTGCACATGTTCCAAGTGCTCGAAGCCGCGTTCCGGCACTACGACTTGAGCGACGACCCCGAGGAAAAGCGCGTCCACCTGTTGGCGGCGACCCGCTACATCACCGCGCAAAAGGTGATGAAGAACATCCTCTGGGCCACGGAAAACGCCGAGCGACTCCAGCGCGGCGAACTGCTCAGCGAGCGCGAAGACGACGATTGAGGAGGCGGTACAGAGTACATGATTGCCGAGAATCGCCGCGACGAAATCTATTGCCCTGTGCCTATCGACGAACTCTGGGATGTGCTTCAACCATGAAAATCGGTTCTTTTACCATCGATTTTCATTATATTTATACTTATGATTCCTCGCCCACAACCCACTGATCGTCTGCATACAGCCCTCACCAGAAGCCCGTTGGTACTTCTCGTCGGCCCGCGCCAATGCGGCAAAACCACACTCGCCCGCGAGTTCGTGCGGGAGGATTCAGCGAACTACTTCGATTTGGAGGATCCGGTCAGCCTCGCTCGGCTCGATCAGCCAATGACCGCGCTAGAGACGCTGCGCGGCCTTGTCGTCATAGACGAAGTGCAGCGGCGACCAGACTTATTCCCGGTTCTGCGGGTGCTAGCGGATCGCCGCGACGCACCGGCCCAATTCCTCATCTTGGGGAGCGCATCCGGCAACTTGTTGCGCCAGTCTTCGGAGAGTCTGGCCGGACGGGTTGAGCACCTTACCCTCGGCGGCTTTCAGCTAAGCGAGGTGGGCACCGACCAGTCCGATAC
>JAJEEZ010000163.1:0-4336 GCA_022820705.1 Candidatus Latescibacterota bacterium
CCGGAACAGGTATTGTGGAAGACGGGGGCAATGACCCGGGCCTTAGCCAGCAAGTCAATGGCGACCAGCAGTTCGCGGGCGGTCTCCTCCGATCTATCAAATAATGAATGAAAATGCCCCCTTTTTCGTACATTGCACGTACAAAAAAGGGGGCATTTTACAACAATCTGATGTTACGCACGGGTAACTTTATAGAAGACCAAAGCCTAAAACACAATACTCGACACCGCTTTAGAAATCAGCGCCAGCGCGATGGACGACATGCCGACCAAGCCCATCCCGCACGAATAGCCCGCCAAGAGGATCGGCGCGTACGCCCGCCAGCGCGCTTCGCCAAAGCGCTTCTGCAGGTGATAGCGGCCCAGCAATGCGCCGATGAAATTGGGCAGTAGGAAGTGCGGCCATGCGCCCACGCCGCCGATGAATCCGTAGAACAGGGCGACCGGCCAGCGCAAGAGTGATAGCCCGCCCAAAATCCCCGCGCTGCCCAGAGCACCTGTGAGCACGTATTCCCAGCGAATGATGGTCCTGATCAGCTCGTTGCCGCCCTCGGCGAGCGTTGACTTGGCCCAGAACGCCTGCATGGTGGCGTGGAAGGGCCAAAACTTCTGCACGTAGGGATAGGCAGACGAGGGAATCGGCCCGAGCTTCCAGATGAAAGACCAGAATATAAACGAGCAGACGAACATGATCAGCAAGGTTACGCCGGCCAGTTTGACGATGCTGCCGAAGTGAGTGCGGGTCAGTTCTAGTTGCTTGAAGGCCGCGGCTTCGTAGCCCCACTGGAAGAGCGGGATCGGCGCAAACCACACGGCCGCGCCCTGATAGCCCGACAGGTAAAAGGAGCCTTCGCGCAGATAGGGGAAGGACGCCCCTTGCGGCGAGCCGGTCAGGCCGATCATGCGCGCGCCGATGTACGAGTAAATCGGTGTCCACACAAAGCCGAAAAACGCGCTGATCCACCAGGGAAATTCCGGCACCAAATACCACACCAAGGCCACGAAGCCGAGCGTGCTGATCGCCCAGATGCCCAAGGCGAGGGGGATGGGAATGTCGCCGCGCCCTGCGGGTAGCCCTCCGTCGTCGCCCTCGCGCTTAACCCCGCGCAAAGTCCACAGGGTCTTGCCGACCATGGCAAATCCCATCACGGCCACGAGGACTGCGCCGCCAATGGAGAAGCTGAGCCAGAAGTCAAAGGAATTGGCGATCTGCGTTGGGATTGCCGACATGCCCGGCTCCCAGGTGTGCAGCACGTCGTACGCGTAGAGCACTGGGTTGATGAGGATGTTGACGAGGAAGGCCGCGGCAAAGGAGCCGACTACGATCCAAAAGGGCAGGACAAAGCCGACCATGACGTGCCCGAGGTCCGTGCCAATGCCCATGATGCTGGCCGGCAGCATTTCCTTGAGCGAGACGGTCAGGTCGATAAACGGAATCGGCAGGATCGTCACGGTTTCAGTGAAGAAAATGCCCGAGATGGTGGGGATGACCACGTAGAATAGCCCCCAGATAATGCCGATAAAGGCCCCGACGCTAAAGACCTCCCACCGCCAGCCTTGGCTCGGCCCCGAGCTCTCGGCGAGAGCGGTCGCGCCGCCGGCCTGCACTGCGGCCAATGGGTACGGCAGGCGCTCAATGTCGTTGGTGATGCGGAAGAGCACGTAGCCCAAGGACAGGCTGTTGACCTTCTGCATTACAATGACGGTCAGCAGCAGGACGATGGGCTTGAACCAAGCGGGATGCAAAAAGGAGCGCCCCTCTAGGGCTGGCGAGCCGCGCGGAGGCACCACCCAATCGGGGATGTGATGGTGCAAGCCGTCGGCTTGGGGCGATTGAATCAAGTACTGGTCCCAAATCAGCCCGCCAAAAGGCCCGCCGAACAGTTCGGCCCCAGTGCCCAACTTGCCGCCCATCATGACTAGGCCGCCGGCCACCCAGTAGAGAATGATCACCTCTTGGGTGCGCAGGCGCGCAAAGGAGCGCTTGGCGATTTCGATGAAGAGGATGAGCGTCACCCACTCGGCGCCGCCGGCCATGCTCTGGCCGGTCACTAACCCCAAGTAGATGGCCCCCGGCAGCATGATGAAGCCGACGAAGAGCGCAGCCCATAGGGTCTTGAGGTTGAAGCCCGGTTCAAATTGGAGGTCCGAGGGAATCAGCTCGGGTGATCTTTTGTCGTCTTTGGCCATGCGCTAGTTTCCGTATAGCGGGTGCCCTTGTCCGGGGAACCAGATCATATCGATGCAAAAGGACAGGCCAATTGCGGTGAAGTACCCGAGGATGAGGCCGATGAAAAAGGGCTGGGCGCGCTGGTAGAGGCCGATGCCGCCCGAGCGCATGATGGCCCATTTGGCCAGCCAAGAGACGAAGATCGAAAAGACAATAATGGTCATCGGGTAGGAACAGATGCCGACCGGCATACCAATCGGGTGCAGGGGCCACCACGAGAAGCGGTAGCGCATAAAGGTCAGCAGTCCCATTGCGCCCGCGCCGCTGACGAGGTGGGCCAAGCGCGTCCAATCCGGGGCCTTGAGGTCGATCTTACGCAGGCTTTCCACGTAGGGCACTTGCGACCCCGTGCCGAAAATCCATCCTCCGTAGTTGTACGCGCCAAAGGAGTAGCCCATGTAGAGCGCAAAGGCCATGGAGACGACGAGAGCGACTAGTGCCGAGAGGAGGATGAAAAAGCTCAGATAGCGGCGGTTGCCGCGAATACTGCTGGACACTTTGGCGCTGTTGGCTGCGGCGACCATGAAGAAGCCCTTGAGCTCGTGGTGCCAGCCGTAGGACAGCCCCATGGCGATGTTGCTCTGCGCGGTGGCGTGCGGCCCGAGCGCGTACCCGACGAAGGTCTGGCCGACTAGCGGGGCGCGGCTGAAGAGCAAGCCCCCTTCCATGATGATGCGCGTAATGCCGACGTAGAGGACCAAAGTGGCCAAGATGAAGAGCGCGACCGTGGGCGGGTTCATACCGGCTCGCCACATCCAGAAGGCGATGTAGAGCAGGGCCAGCCCGCCGCCAAAGACGATCATCCGGTAGGACATCAGCTCGTCGGTGTCGTCGATGTCCGCATCGTTGCGCACGGCTTTGCGCCAGATCGCACCGAGATGCCCGCGCGCCATCCACAGCATACCGATGACGAGAGCGATCAGCGCGCCGAACGACTGCCAGCCGATGCCGGGGTGGCCGAGAGTGTACACGTCGCGGCCGGCAATGGTGTAGCCAAAGCGGTTGAACAGGCCCTGTTGCAGCATGGTCAGCACCGTGAAAAACCACATGCTGAACGACACGTCGAGATTGACGAAGTACGTAAAGCCGACGATGGCCCAGTTGATATTGGTGTTGATGGCGGGAAATTCGCGGCCAATGCGAATGGGGTCGGACAGATCGCGCGGGATGGGCGGGAAGGCCGGGGTAAAGTACGTGACCACGTTCCACATGACCATGCAGAAGGGCAAGGCAAAGCCGAACCAGAACGCCTTTTGACGCACGAAGCTGGGCCAGTTTGAGCCTGGCGGCGGGGCGATGAGCTGTTGGGGCAATTCCATCAGGGCGAAGGGCAGGCGCTCGTATTCGACCCACTGCTTGCGCAGCGCCGCGACCATGCACTGACATAAAAAGAAGATGGCCATCACCAAGCTGGTCCACCAAAAAAGCGGCACGATCCAAGCGCCCCAAGGAATGGACTCGCCCGCGGGCAGACCGTTGTAGAACCACTTGAGGGCAATCGCGTCGTTGGGCACCAGCCATTCTTCGATGTACTGCACTACTTTGCTCTGCCACTGATTCTCGGGCGAGGCAAAGTACTGGGGGGCGGCGACGACCGCGATCATGTACGTGGAGGTGCCCCAGGTGGGAATCGAGGCTCCTACTAAGGACATGATGAAGATGAGGCCGAGTTCGCTGGTGCCTAGGCCGCGCACTTTTAGCAGCGACTTGGCTGTGGCGTTGAGAAAGACCAAGCCGGTAAAGAGAAAGACCACGCTCAAGGGCAGGTAGCTGATCGCCCACTGCGAGGACTTGAGGATGAACATGCTGTACGGGGCCCCGATGTTGATCAGGATCACGAGGCCCAAGCCGATGAGGAAGGCGCGTGCGGTCATGTTGGCTGTCTGGCGCTTCAGACCTCCATGATGGCCACATCGTATTGCCGAATGTGGCCATCCCGGGTCACGAGGAGCAGCCCTTCGGCTCGGGCTTGGGCAATCAGGAACCGATCGAATGGATCCCGGTGGTGCATCGGAAGGCTGCCGGCCTGCTCAGCGTGGTGGAACGTCAGTGGAAGGTGAGTGAAGCCCCTTTCCTCAACCAACGCCGATAGATTGTCTGGAGCGAC
>JAJEEZ010000484.1:0-11743 GCA_022820705.1 Candidatus Latescibacterota bacterium
GATACAGCCGCGCATCCGCGTTCAGCCCAGCCAGCATCGGCACGCGCTTGCCCGCTGCCGCCGTGCTGCGACCGAAGTTGTCGGCAAAGACGAAGAAATCGTCGAAGTCGATCTGCGCACTCGGCGCTAGGTCGAACGCCGGGTCAAACCCAGCGTCTTCAGCCGTCAAGCCAAAGTTGTCGGCGAAGATGAAGAAATCGTCGAAACCGATGCGGTTGTCGGCACCGAACAGGCCAAAGAGCGCGTTACCTTCGCTATCCACCGCGATGTTGCGCACGGCCATCGCCGTCTGTTCGATGTCAGAAGCCGTCTCGTTGTCCAAGTCGAAAGGCCGCACCTGATAGGTGTAATGCACACCATTCAGCGCCGTCTCATCGACAAAGGACGTGACACCAGCATCAACCTGCCCGACCAAGACGAACTCTTCTTCGCCTGCCGCGCGGCGATGGATGCTGTAGCCATGGACGCCGACGATAGGCTCAAGCGCGGTCGGACCAATGGCTCCGGCAATGACGCCCTGCAGGAGCTGATCTGAAGGCGACAGCGTCCACGTCAGGGCGATGCGGCTGCCCGCGTCGTTGGGCGCGTCCAAGGCGCTGAGCGACGGCACGGCCAACGGCGCGATGTCGTCGATAGCGCGAACCGGCTCTTCCGTCATGAGGAGCGCCGAGCTAGCAGCGACACCTCCGACGAGATTCAACTTCGGAGCCACGCCCTGAGCGTAGGCGAGGGCTTCCGGCAGCAGCGAGGCGAACACCGGCCCATTACCGGCCTGCGCCGCTTCTCTGCTGGCCGTCATCGTCTCGGCCATCAACTCATAGGGATTATCACCACTGATGAACACGGCCTTAGCAGCACCGTGCGTGGTGCGACCACCGCTCTCGGCGGCAATGCCCCAGTCAGTGGCAACATTGTCGAGCGTAGCGACGATAGCGCGACCTACGGCGACGCCCGGTACGGCATCTACCATAGCCCAAGGAACCGGCTCATTGCCCAACACGGGCATGTGGCGGAAGATGCGATAGCCGTCCAGATCTGCGTGGTTATCCGACAGCGCCCAAGTCATCAGGATGAAACCGCCTTGGTCGCCAGCGCCGTCAGCACCCTTGTAGTCTTGAGCAAGGGGGGTGCCATCGGCAGCTAAGCCGGGAGGATCCAGCGGAGGAAGGACCACCGTTATAGCAAGCGCCGCCTGACCGGTAGCGCCAACAGCGTCCGTAACCGTAAGGATAACTACGGCCGTAGCCTCTTCCGTAGGCGTACCCGAAATCGTCCGTGTAGCCGGGTCAAACGACAGACCCGGGGGGAGTCCCGTCATGCTATAGGTCTTATCCCCAGTTCCACCCGGGATTTCCGGCAACGTCAGTTCCACCGGCACGCCAACGTTGAGTTGGAGCCCGGCACCATCGTCCTGCGCTGGATTGGCCTTACCAGCACCGAGCAAGCCCAACAACGCGCCAATGTCGCCAAAGTCCAGCATCGCGTTGACCGTGATGGAGAAGGTCAATTCGACGCTTTCCTCGCCGGCCGTGGCCGTGTAGGTAACTTCCGTGGTGCCCTCGGCTTCGGGCGTGCCCGAAAGCGTCCGAGTTTCCGCGTCAAACGACAAGCCAGCAGGCAACTCAGAGGTGCTGTAGCTGATGTCGCCCGCACCAACCGTGGCTTCCGGCAGGACCATATCGTTAATCGGCGTACCAGCCGTAGCTTCAAAGCTGGCAATCATGGCACCCTCGGCGAATGCCAAAGGCTCCATCTCAGGCGGCATCATCGCTGCGTCGGCGATCGTGATGAGACCCGTGCCGTTGTCCAAACCTTCGATCTCACCATTCAGCGTGATCGTCTCGTTGCCCTCGTCTTCACCATCATAGATAGTGTTAATGAGGAACCTTGTCGTACCCGAGACCTCGCCTGCAGGAATCGTGAGAGTGGGAACGAACACTGCCCGATAATCTACATCGCGCGTGGCTTCCGAATTCGGATCAACCGAGAGAGAAACCGTCGCGGCGGCGTCCAGCACTTTGCCGTCTAAGGTCGCGGTGACCGTGACCTCGACTGTTTGCTCGTTGGATATGCCCTCGGCAGAAGGCTCGCTTACCGTGTGCGGATCGGCCGACAGCGAGATGGACGTGCTCGCGGTTTCGTCGTCGGCGATCGTGATGTCCGCCGAAGCCGAACCACCGGATGCAGAGGCATGAACACCAAGGACCCTATTGCCGTCCGTATTCTCATTGTTGATAGGCGTGAGGCTCAGCGACGTGGTCGCTTCGGTCGCGCCTTCGGCAATGGCGACGTTACCATGCAGCACCGCGGAGAAATCTATGTCGCGGACGGCCTGGGCGCCTACGCTGGGAGCACCCAGCGTGAACCGGATCGTCTCAGCCTGCGGAGCGGGTCCCGCCAAGGTAGCCTTGACCGAGATGGAAGCTGTTTCGCCGCTTTCGCGGACCGATGTCTGACTCACGCTCACGCTTTCGACCATAGCCGTAGGCTCCGGCGGGTCAGAGATCTCAATGGTGTAAGTCAGCACTGCGCTTTCGGCGGGAAGCATATCGCCCGCGTCGCCGTCAACCACCGTATATACGATCCCGGTCATTCCAGCTTCCGAAGGCGTGCCCGAAAGCGTCCGCGAGGCCGGGTCAAACGACAAGCCATCAGGCAGATTGGCGGAGACGCTGTAGCTCAGGTCGCCATCGCCCTCAGCTGCCGGCAGCACTACATCCTCTAGCGCCTTGCCAGCCGTACCTTCGATAGCCGTGGCGGACGCGAGGGCATCCTCTTCGGAGAAGGCAGGTGTGGAGTCTCCCGGATCCGTCGGAGCGGCTTTCACGCCCGTATCACCGAGCGTGATCCCCGCGTTCTTGATCGTGATCGTATCATCATCGTCGTTCTTGAATTTATCATGGCCTACAACCGTCACGGTAATTTTCTCGTCCTTGTCCTCGATTCCGTCGTCGATCGGGATGATGTCGATCGTCTTCGAGCCGCTTACCTCGCCGGCCGGAATCGTCAAGGAACGAAGCGTTGCGGTGTAGTCCACATCGCGCGTTGCACCGCCCGCAGCCAAGATCAAGGTCAGTTTCAGATCATCGTCGAAGACCGCGCCATCGATGGTCGCGGTAATCTCAACCTCCGTTAGACCCGCGTCCTCTTTTACAGTAGCAGGAGCCGCCGACAGCGTGATGTTCTCGGTAAGCAGATAGTTGTCGGTGATAGTGATGTTCTTGGCTTGGGATTGGTTGGCGGTCAAGGAGCCAACGCTGGCGTTCACCGTGATGATTCGATTACCCCCCCCGGCCTCGTCATCGACGATATTGAGGGTAGCCATCGTCTTCCCCTCGGTGTCGCCAGCCGGAATGGTGAGATCGCCAAACTCTATCGTGTAATTAATATCGCGCGATGCGTTTTCCCCGTCCGTAACCGTGAAGTCCACCGTCGCGTCATCGGTTAGGGCCTTGGCCAACACGACTTTCAACTCAACCTCCACCGTCCCAGATTCCTCGCGGATCGAGGCCGGAGTCGCCACCAGACCACCATCGCCTGGGGCTTTGATCTCGGCAAGAGTCTTCTCGACTATCGTGAAGGCTCCGGCGGTGACAGTTATTTGTTGCTCTTCATTTGAGTCGTCAGCCCCACCAGTCGAACCATCCCCGTCCGCGTCGCGATCTTTCGATTCATCGGTATCAGTGGTGGCCGCGTCATCCGGGGTTTGAGTACCGTCGTAAAAGAGTCCCGAGGCATTGGTTGTAGCCACCGTGTTCACGGCCACAGTCGTTCCGATGCCGACCCAGCGGGGACCTTTGCTGGGATCAACGGTAAACGTCGCCGTTCCTGATGGCTTCTTCCTTGGGATCGTTAGATTTCCCAACCCCGTTATTTTGTAATCCGTATCGCGGACGCCCTGTGTCCCCCCAGGATCCGTCGGTACTAGATTATTAATACCAGCAGGAACATTAGTTCCCGTTCCCACGACGATCAACGGAAAAGACAGGTTCTTTCTGGTTACCGTCTCGCCATTTAAGGTCCCCGTCGCTGTGACCGTCGTCGGACCTGCATCTTGGCTTATCTCGGCCGGAGAAAACGAAAGCGCGATCGTAGTAGAGTTCTTGTGCGTATCGATAAACTGAATCAATGATTCAGTTGCATCGACATCAGCGTCAAAAGCGCCAGCATTACCGGTGATCGTGATGGTAAAGTCCGCGTTGACATCACCGGCTTCGTCTGTAGCGGCGGCATCTACTACGATGGGCGTTATGGTAATATCCGCCGTCCCCGCATCCGTGTCATCCGCAATCGTGATAACGGCCTGCGTCGCGGAATAGTTCACATTGAGGCCGCTTAGAGCCCCGGCCCCGGCCTCTTCAGTGTTCGCGTAATCTAAGAGGACGTACTTAGCTCCTGAGACTTTCGCCTTAGTCGTGTGCGCTCCATCGCTGTAGTTGGTCGCGGTCACTGTGAACGTCTTGGCACCGCCATCCTCGCGCATCGAGCTCGCCGACACCGTCAGTTTCACGTTCTGTGCCACCGCTTCCCCAGCCCATCCCAGCATCAGACCAAACGCCAGCAACCAAGGCACGTAGGCCAAGCGCCGGATTAACAACTTCGTGTGTATCATTACTCAACCTCCCCAGGGAAAGCGTCCCTGATTAAGAAAGTGGTATAAGAAGATGGATTTGCGTTAAACCCACGTAAACTACTCGTTTTTGCGTTTTTCATACGCCCCCTTTCGCGGCTTTTTCATTCATAACGCTAGCGCGTTATCCTATACAATAGAGTTAATTATACCGAGAAAAAATAGAAGTGTCAAGAATTAAATACCCTTTAAATACCTTAGCAAAAATGCTCTTTATCCCCTGTAAAGACAGTGCCTTTTGCAACGGCACGGGAGCGCTGGCACCCTTTCAACACAAGCCGTCAACGTGGCAAAGATTATAATGTAGGGGAGAATAAAGCTGCGTGTCAAGAGGTCCACTAAGGTCTTTCACTCCTGCGACTCGTACGACTCAGACGCCTCGGCCACGCGGTCGCCGCGCTCCACCCGATACGAAAGCCCGTCCCGAATCGTCTCCAGCACCCCATTCAGCCGCGCCTGCTCCTGCTCCAACCGCCCCAGCCGCTCCGGCAACGTCTCCAACACCCCATTCAGCCGCGCCTGCTCCTGCTCCTGCCGACCCAGCCGCTCCGAAAGCGTCTCCAACACCCCATTCAGCCGCACCTGTTCCTGCTCCTGCCGACCCAACAGCTCTGCCATCCGCGCCTGTTCCTGCTCTAGCCGACCCAGCCGCTCATCCAGACGCGCCAACTTCGCGTCCTGCTCATCTATCCGCTTCGTCAGCCGCTCCTCAAGCCCCTTGATCTCGGTGCGCATATCGGTGCGCAACTCCCGTGCGGTGACGCGAGAGTCCCGTATAGCTGCCAGTATCAGCCCCGCCAAAGCGATACCGACGCTTATAACAGTCCAATCTATCGCACTACTATCCATAACAAACGCCTTCAAGGCTATCGTCGGCAAATATCACTTACCCCCATCCATTTGTCAACCAGCCCTCTGCCGCTGCCGCCAAGCCCCCACCACCACAATCCCAACCACAATCAACCCCACCAATCCCGCCGCCCGCGCCCAAGCCAACACCGGCGAAAAATAGCGAAATTCTACCTCGTGTTCCCCAGCCGACAACGCCACGCCCTTCCATATATAATGTACACGCAACATCTCGGCCTCCTCCCCATCCACCCACACCGACCAATTCGACTGGTAATTCTCCGACACCACCAACACCCGCGCCCCCGCACTCTGCGTCCGCAGGCGAATCAACCCCTCCTTCGGATCGTACGCCAGCCGCTCCACCCGATCCCCCGCCCGATCCCCCGCCCCATCGAGCCGCACCGCCGGCGCTTTCTCCAACAACGCCACACCCTGCGGGTCCACCCGCCCGCTCAACAGCCGCGCCAACACAGCCTCGCCACTATCCAACACCTCGGCTTCCGGCGCAAGGTAAAACCACGGCAACACCTGCGGATTTTCGTACAGCCGATAGCGCGCCCCGTCAAAGCGCAGCGGATAGGCCGCCATATTCAATTCTAGAGGTTTAGGCTCAGCCAAATACTTCCCATTGAGCAAATTCAACAGCGACTGAAACCCAGCCGACGGCACACCCGAACGCAAAAACTGCTGTACCAACGGCTCAAACTCCTTCAGCATCCGGTCGTAGCGCCCCACCGTCAAATCGTGAAAGCCCGTAATAGACCAAACCCCGTGCAAATGATACCCCGGCTCCTCCAACACCCGAAAGCTCGGCAAAGGCAACGCACGAAAAAGCGACTCATCCTTTTGCAAAAATTCCACCGCGCGCGGATTCTCCCGGCGAATATCCGCATAGTGCCCCGGATCCCGATAGTGCAAATAAACCCGATCAACCCGCCACGTATCAAACACCGTCACCACACACAAGCCCCCCACCAACACCGTCGCCGAAAGCTGCCTCCCCAGCCGCAGCAAGAGCAACGCCAACCCCGCACCCAACGCCACCACCACGTACCAACCCCCGCGCGCAATCCAATCGTAGCTCCCAGCCAACACCGCCCGCTTCTGCGGCGCAATGTCTCCGTAAAACAAATTTATCCACGCATCCGTCGTCCCCTGCGGAAAAAGCGCCACCAGCAAAGCCAGCGCCGCGAGGACGCCGCCGACATACGCCAAGCGGCCCCGCAACAACGCCCGCTCATCCGCATCCGCATCCAACACCCGCTGCAACCCCAACCCCGCCATCGCACACCCGGCAAACGCAAACACAAACGACCCCATGCCAATGGCGCGCTGCACATCGGCCCCAGGCAGCAAGTGAAACGCCAACCAATGCACGGGCGTGTGCTCGCCCAACACGTACGCCAACGCCAGCACAAACACGCCGCCCAACAGCGCCACCTGCGGTCGTCGCCGACTCTCCGGCACCATCAGCAGCGCCAACAGCACAGCCAGCACGCCAAAGTACTCGGAGTTGATCTTAAACGCATTGCGCCCCCAATAGCGCGAGCCGCCCTGCACCAGCACATTGTCGTACCCCCCAAACTCCGGCACCACCAGCGACGCCACCTCCTCGGGATGCAGCGACCAACTCCGCGCATACGCTAGCTGTTCCTCCGCGGTCTTACCCCCCACCTCATCCCCCGTAGCCCGCTTGGACTCGGCGCGAGTGTACATCATCACCGGAAAAGCCCCCTCAGCCCCCAGCGCCAACCCCAGCACCACCGCACATATAAAATGAATAAAGCGCCGAACGAGAGCCCGCTCGCGGCGCATCTGATACAACTTAAATAGGAAATAGACGCCTAAGCCCAACAGCGCGAAGTACGTCATCGGCGGATGCGAGTAAATACATGCCCCAATCAGCGCGCCAAGAGCCGCCCAATAAATCAGCCGCCGCTGCGCCAGAGCCTTTTCCAACGCCCAGATAATCCACGGGAACAGGGCAATGACGCCCATCTTGGCGTAGTGCCCAGCCAACGGAAACGCCAAAAAGGTCGGCGCAGACATAAACGCCACTCCACCCCACAGCGCGGCGCGACCCCCTACGTGGATTTGCCGCAAGTACGCGTACATCCCCAAACCAGCCACGCACATCGTCAGGATATAGCGCCAGCCAATATACCGCTGAAAGCTCGTAAAAAAGTACAGGACGTAGGCCGGAAAGTACTGCGGACGAATCGCCTCCGACTGGGGGAAGCCGCCCATCTTGGGATCCCACATCGGCTGGTCCACAGTCTGCACCTTGTCCCAAAAACTCAGATCCGCGCCCTTGTGGTAATCCGTCCCCACATCCATGCCAAAGACGATCTTGTCCGACAGCGGAAACTCGTAGAAGTACAGCAGGCTCAAGGCGAAAAAAAAGACCAGCGGAAAAAATCGGTGATTCCACAGAGGCGGCCTCTCGGCCTTTGCCGGTGCTTGGGTCTTGGCGCGTTTATTTTTTTTGACCATGAAACCTCATTTTTTATATTCTATTTCAAGAAATCACCCACACGCAAAGTGGACTCAACCATGGACGAACCCACAACCCAAGCCCAAGATCACGACCGCCGCATCGGCAAGCTGGAAGGGACCGTTGAACAGGGAATAACGCCCCGCTTGGACCGAATCGAGCGCACTATAAGCGAAATTCAGCAAGAGATCATCAATCTGCGCCGCGATACCAATGCCCGCTTCGACGCGCAAACACGCTGGTTAGTGGGAATGCAGGTCGCTAGCCTATTAGCTATCGGCAGCCTATTGGTCTCCATTTTAATGAAGCTGAACTAATCCCCACCCCTACATCGCAACCATGAGCGAACCCGTAACCCAAGCCCAAGATCACGACCGCCGCTTAGGCCGTGGCCGTCTGGAAGGAATCGCCGAACAGACCGCCCAAGCGATCATCGATTTGCGTCAGGACATGCGCGAGCTGCGTGCGTCCATTCGCTGGATTATTGGGATGCAGGTAGCCAGCCTATTAGCACTCGGTAGTTTGTTGGTGTCCATCCTCCTCAAGCTGCCCTAGTGGCGGGCTCCCGCCACCGCTCGCCCATACACCTCCTCCAAATCCTCGGCCAACCGATCCCAACTAAACCGCCCAGCCCACACCCGGCCCGCCGATCCCAACACCCTCCGCCTCGCGTCGTCAGCAATCAACGCCCGCATCCCATCCGCCAAAGCCCCCACATCCTCGGGCGGCACCAACACCCCAGTCTCATCGTGGCGCACAGCATCCCGCAGGCCATCAATGTCCGTACCCAACACAGCTTTCCCAGCAGCCGCAGCTTCCACCGCCACCATGCACCACCCCTCGTAGCGCGACGGGACGCAGACCACGAGCGCACGGCGCAAAAGCTCGCCTTGTCGTTCCTCTTCTACACTCCCGATGACTTCCACGCGGCCCTCCACTCCCGCCCGCCGCGCCAAGTCGCGCACCTTAGCGAGCTGCTTAGGAGTCCCACGCCCAGCCAGTTTGAGTCGAATATCCGGGTACTCAGCCGCAATCTCGGCAAACGCAGCGATCAACAGGTCAATCCCCTTAGTGTGGATATCCATGCGCCCAAAGTAGAGCAAGTACGGCGCTTCCTCGGGCACCAGCGCAAAAAAGCGCCGATCGACGCCACTATACACTAGATCAACCTCCACATCCCGCGCACGCCGCTGAACGCGCGCTTGCACGCTAGGAGCAATCGTCAAAATCCGACCATAAGCCCGCAGAGCGCGCCGCTCGCATAGCCACGCCACGCCCCCCACCAGCGGATGCTTGGCAAGCGCATGAAGTCCCATGAAGTGATAAAACAAAAGCAAACCCTGCCGCCGCAGCACAGCCGGAACTTGTAGAGGCGCAAACGCCGAAAACTCATTGATCCACAAATCCCACTCTAGCCGCTGCAACTGCGCCACGGCCGCGCGGCAATACCCTAGGCGGCTCAGGGCATAGCTGCGAGCCGAGCCAACGCGCAACAGGCGCAGACCGTGCCGTTCGGTTTCTAACTCAGCTCCGGGAAACAGGCCACTGATGATGGTGATCTCGTGGCGACTGGCCAAGCGGCGGTAGAGTTCCATCGCCCGCACCGCACCCCCGCCGCCCAGCCACGGGTTGGCAATGTCGTCGTACATCAGATGGCAAATTTTCATGGGCGGCAAGCCCGCGCCTCAGAGCACGCCCTTGGTCGAAGGAATGCCCTGGACCCGCTCGCTTTGCTGCGCGGCCATGAGCAGGGCGCGGGCAAACGCCTTGAACAGGGCCTCAATGCCGTGATGGGCATTGTGGCCGCGCACTAGGTCGAGGTGGAGATTCATCCGGCCTTGATCGGCCACCGCGTAGAAAAACTCCCGCACCAAAGACACATCTAGCGCACCAACCCGCGCTTCGCTGAAAGCTGCGGCAAAGACCAAATAGGCCCGACCCGACAAATCCACCACCGCCCGCGCCAGCGCCTCGTCCATGGGCACATAGCTGTGGCCGTAGCGCTGGATACCGGCCTTGTCTCCGAGGGCTTGAGCAATAGCTTGGCCAAGGCAGATGCCCACGTCTTCCACCGTGTGATGAGCATCCACGTGCAAATCGCCACGGCATTGGACCTCTAAGTCGAACAAGCCGTGCCGAGCAAAAGCGTGCAGCATGTGGTCGAAGAAGCCGAGGCCGGTGTCGGCGCGGCACTGGCCGCTGCCGTCGAGGCACAACCGCAACTCGATCTCAGTCTCAGTCGTCCGGCGCTCAATCTGCGCCGTGCGTTGATCTGCGCTCATGATGCGGTCCCCTGTTGGCGGATGCGGACGGCTTGCGCGTGGGCTTCCAAGCCCTCGGCTTGCGCCATGCGGGCGATGTGCTCGGCCGTGTGGGCCAAGCGCTCGGGGGTGTAGGCGATGATGCTCGTCGTCTTGACGAAATCGGCCCATCCCAACGACGAGGCGTAGCGCGCCGCGCCCTGGGTCGGCAGTACGTGATTGGTGCCAGCGAAGTAATCGCCGACCGGCTCGCTGGCCGCCGCGCCGAGGAACAGCGCTCCGCAGTGGCGAACGGAATCGACCCAGCGCCACGGGTCGGCCACCTGCAATTCGGCGTGTTCCGGCGCTAGGCGATTGAGCAATTCAACCCCCACTTTGAGGCTAGGCACCACGACAATCGCGCCGTATTCTTCTAAGGCCCTATCTATAATTGAACAACGCGGAAGGGCCGCTCGTTGCGCTTCAAGCTCTTCCTGCACGCGGCGCGCCAAGGCCGCGCAATCCGTAATGCAAACGCACGCCACTCCCCAGCCGTGCTCAGCCTGTGAAAGCAAATCCGCGGCCACCCAGCGCGGGTCGGCTCCCGCGTCGGCGAGCACCACAATTTCCGACGGGCCGGGCAACAGCGCGATGCCCACTGTGCCAAATACCTGCCGCTGCGCAGCCACCGTATAAGGGGAACCCGGGCCGACGATTTTGTGTACCGGCGGAATGCTCTCCGTGCCATACGCCAGCGCACCCACGGCCTGCGCCCCACCCACGGCGTACACCTCGCCAATGCCCAACAAACGCGCGGCCGCCGCAATCGTCGGATGCACCTCGCCGGTTTCCACCGGCGGCGAAACCACACAGAGCTGGTCCACGCCAGCCACCTGCGCGGGCACGGCCGTCATCAGCAAGCTCGAAAACAGCGGCACCTCACCGGCCGGCACGCACAGCCCCACTCGCTCAATGGGCGTGATTTTCTTGCCCAGCATCACTCCGTCGCCGTCTTCGACAAACCAAGAGTTGAGCTTTTGCCGCTCGTGGAAGGCGCGAATGTTGGCTACCGCCGCCTCCATAGAAGCGCGCAGGTTCGGGTCCAGCCCAGCCTCGGCCTCGGCGAGCACAGACGCCGACACCCGCAACTGCTTAGGGCACACCTCCACGCCATCGAAGCGCTGGGTCAGCGCGCACAGTGCGGCATCGCCTTCTTTCCGCACCTGCCGCAGAATGTCCCTCACCGCGTCCTCGACTTCGGGGTCGGATTCGGGACGGCGCGCCAGCAGGGCCGCGAGCGGAGCGGCGAGCTGCTCGGAGGGATAGGACACAATCGGCACCTGAGCCTGCGCCCCCTGAGCCTGTCGAAGGGGGCCCATCAATACACGACCTTGTTGAGCGGATATTCGATGATGCCTTCGGCCCCGAGCCGCTTGAGTTGGGGGATCAACTCGCGCACCACGCGCTCGTCAGCGACAATTTCCAGCGCTACCCATTCGTCGTCCATCTGGCTGGAGACCGTGGGCG
>JAJEEZ010000523.1:0-3792 GCA_022820705.1 Candidatus Latescibacterota bacterium
CAGGCGCTGGATCCGGTGATGGCTGGGCAAGGTGCGCGAAATCTCGTATGAGCGAGCTTGGATGGCCGTGTGCAAGTCCTCGGCCTGCTCGGCCTCGCAGTTGAGTACGGCCACGCCGTGTACTTCTTCACCCCCGTTGCGAGCCGAAGGTACGCCGACCACGCTTAGCTCGGCTACATGCGGCAAGTCGTGATAGAGCGATTCGACTTCGCGGGGATAGACGTTGTGGCCGGCTCCGTTGACGATCAGATCCTTGCTCCGCCCCTCGACGAAGAGATAGCCGTCGTCGAGGCGGCCGAGGTCGCCGGTGTGTAGCCACCCGTCGCGCAACACCGCCTCGGTCAACTCCTCTTGGGAGAAATAACCCTCCATGACGTTGGCACCTCGCACCAAGACCTCGCCGACGCCGCGCTCGTCCGGCGCGGCGATTTGCACTTGCTGTCCGGGCAGCACCTGCCCCACCGACCTGGCTCTGCACTGGTTGGGTGTGTTGACCGCCACGATGGAAGCCGCTTCGCTCAGGCCATAGCCTTGGCAAATCGCCACACTGAGACGCTCATAGGCGCTGATGAGGTCGTCGGACAGGGCTGCGCCGACGCTGACGACCCGTCTCAAAGCGGCTAGCCCAGCCGTGGCCTCGGCCCCGAGGCGCTCGACGCGATCGGCCAAGACGCGTAGCAGGCGCGGCGCGGTCAACAGCACGGTCGCGTCCGTATCGCGCAGGGCGCGGAGCATCTCGCGGCTGTTGACGGTTTCTAAATACGTGATGGTGGCCCCACCGAGCAGCGGCAGCAGCAAGCCCCCGGTGCATTCGAGGACTTGGTGCAGTGGCAGGGTCGAGAGCATGCGGTCGGACTTGTAGATGCGCAGCACCTCACCTTGGGCGAGGACGTTGGAGATGAGGTTGCGATGGCTCAACACCACTCCGCGCGGCTCGACGACCGAAGTGAAGATGATCGACGCTGTGGCGTCTGGATTGACCCTTGGTCGCTTCCAACGACCTTTTTTGGCGGATGCGTCTGGCTCAGGAGTGTGTCCGAACGGTAGCCCATCGCGATCTACATTGAAAAAGGCCATTTCCTTGTGGGCTGCCACGCCCTCGGGCGAGAGCTGGGAAAAGCGCTTTTCCGCAGCAATCAGCGCCCGCGCTTGGACGAAGTCGCACAGCCTCCAGACGTCTTCATCGCGCATCTGCGGGCTGATGGGCACGACGGCTAGCCCAAGCAAGCTGGCCGCCATATAGGCGACGACCCACTCCGGCCCGTTGTCCCCGCACAGCAGGACCCGCTCACCCGCCGACACGCCCTGTGCGCGCCAACTGCGCGCCACTCGCTCGGCGCGGATGAGCAACTCGTCGTAGCTGATCCGCGTCCAGCCAGACCGGCGCTCGATTTGCAAGGCCGTCTTGGCAGCGTAGCGACCGCAGGCCCAGCGCAACAGTTCTGGGATGGTGCGGATGCTTTCCTCGATGCGCCAGCGCTGCTCCTCGCCCCCTACTTCGCTCGGTGCTGCGCTCAACGGCTCTTGATCGTCGTCGGACCCGCCCAGTTCGTGGCGCCGGAGGCCGGGCAGGTGGGTCTTTTGATAGTATTGATACCAGTCGATCCGCCGCACGTCCATGTTGAAGATCCGCTGCTCTTCGGGGGGCAGTGACTCGTAGAGGGCCAACATGCGCTTGACTTCATAGCGGCAGTCGAGGGTCGTGTACGGGCTGAACAGGTCGATGAAGTACTGGACGCGCTTGAGGCGCGTCTTGAGCGCGGCCAAGCGGCGCTTCTTCTGAGCCGGTGCCCAGCGCTCGGGCAGGTAGTCGTAGAGCTTTTGCTTTAGCTCCAGAGGATAGAGGTACTTCCAGTTGAAGGCGCGCTGAAAGCGATCCACCGTCGGGAAGGTCCAATCCACTAGCTCGGGCCGCGAGCCGTCCTTGTTGAGGAGGGGGTGTTCCTCAAAGTAGCCCTTGACGTACTTGAACATCCGAGTGTTGGGCAGTGGGTTTTCTCCGCTGGTTGCCGCGTGGAAGACTTCTACTGTGGAGGCCGTGGCCTGCGTGGCTGCGGCCAGCACGGTATTGACGACGATGTCCACGGGCACCAAGTCCATGGGTGCGCCCATGGCGGCCGGGAAGTCCGGGACGATCCCCCGCCCGTAGGCCACTATCAGTGGGTCGGTTACTTTGAGTCCGTGGATCCAGCCTGGATGCGGGTCTTCGAGCGCGCCTTCGGTGACGCTGGGCCGCACGATGGCCAGCGGCACTTGGCCGCGGTTCTTGACGAGCAACTGTTCGCCCATGGCCTTGGTAAAAGTGTACACGTCATTCCAGCCATGTTGCCGCGCGCGCCGCATCCCCTCCTCGACTAGCTCGCGCTCAATCCAGCGGCGACAGCGGTCGTCAATCAGCTTTTGCAAGCGGCTGTCCGAGAGCGTGCGACGGTGGCTCTGCTCGACGATCTCGCGGCGGAATGCACGCTGTTGCTCGTCGCTTTGCGCTTGGTCGCGGATTGCACGGCAGCGGGCTTGCGCGTCGGCGATTTCTTCTTCGGGGACGAAAGGTTGTGGCGGCGTGCTGCCGTCGATTAGGTGCTGAATCGTGCGGTCAACCGGCAGTGTTTGCTCGGGGACGGCACCGGTCAGGCGACCGTTGACGTACGCGGTTGATACGTGGACTAAGATGGGATTTTTGCGGCCTTCGCGGGCCAGCCGCAACAGCTCTTGGGGTGCCAAGGTGTTGAATTGGATCGCCGAGTCGAGTGGTTCGTCAAAAGTGACGCTGGCCGCGTTGCCGATGATGAGATCCACTTCCGCTAGCAGTTCGTCGCGGGATGCTTCGTCTAGCCCGAGGCCTGGCTGCTGCATGTCGCAGGCAAAGGCGCGCACTTTCTGGCGTGCCGCGGCAAAGGCGGCTGGTTCCCCGCGGCGAAAGCGATCGAAGACGACCAGCTTGAAAAGCTCGTCCAGCCGCTCCTCTACCGGCAGCGTGGTCCCTCCCGGACCCCGACCGGGCCGCAATACGAGGTACAAGCGCCGCACGCCGGGCAAATAGCGCAGGATTTTGGCTGTCAGCCCCTGTCCGTAAAACCCAGTGCCGCCGGTTAGCAGCACGGTGCGGTCCTGATAGAATTCTCTGATCATAGCGGAAATGGACAAAAGCCCCATCCCATGCAGCGAGTGGCCGTCAGGACAGGGCGCAAAACGCTGTAATATAGAAGGCGGGACGCCCTGCCACAAGGAGGCTCACTGCTTCGGACGTCTAGGCTTATGGCCCTTGTTGTCGCGCCGATTTCGGTCTAGCCCCTGCTTGGTGATATAGGGGTGTTCGACCTGTTTTTCCAGTTCGCGGCGCTGGTCGGCCCAATCGATGTCTCGTTTTCGTTTAGCCATGTTTTGGTGTTATCTTTTATACAATTAATCTACGCGCAAAGCCGCTTAGGGGACAACCCAAGCTATGGCCAAACACTGGGTCTTGATAGCCAATCCAACCGCGGGCAACGCCCGCGCCCGCAGCGTCGCCGAGCAAGCCGCCTTGGCTGTACAAGACGCCGGGCAAGCTGTTGAGTTGCGCTATACGCGGGCCAAGGGCCACGCAACCGAGTTGGCGCAGCAGGCCGTGGCCGAGGGCGCTGAGCGGCTGGTAGTCTGTGGTGGCGACGAGACCATCAGTGAGACGCTCGCGCCCCTCGCGGGTTCGCACACGGCCCTGGGGCTGCTGCCCTGTGGCACGTGCAACGACTTGGCCCGCGCCCTCGATGTGCCGCTCCGCGTGGAAGCGGCCATCGGCAACTTACTGAGCGGCGA
>JAJEEZ010000175.1:0-8484 GCA_022820705.1 Candidatus Latescibacterota bacterium
GAGTGCTTGCAACCTACCCAGCAATCGGTTATATACCTGTTCGCTGCTGCTCATAAGGCCCTCCTTTGATCTTAGGCGGTTAAAAGAGAGCCATAAACTATGGGCAGCAGCCCTATTTTCAAAAGTGTAAGGGAATCAGGAAAGCCCATACACGCTAGGACCAAAAGCAAAGGTTTCCGACAAGTACACGCTCTCCAACCACCTGTGGGACTATCTTCAAAGGTATGCTGAAAAACACCGAGCCGCCGGCAACGGTTTTGGCTTCGGACTTGTTGGCCCAGAAGATAGCTCGCGCACCCTCTCGGCCCGCTACTATAAGGATGGATCCGAAATTCTCGTGAAACGCGGACGGAAAAACCCTCGCCGCCTGACGCCGCGAGAATGTGCTAGGCTCATGGGTTTCGACAAGCCGGGCGAAAGCCGATTTGTGATCCCGGTTTCCGATACACAAGCCTATAAACAATTCGGAAATGCAGTTGCCGTCCCATGCGTCGAGGCTCTAGCGAATTACATAGTGCCTTGGCTAGGTATCGGAGAAGATGACACCAAAGTGTCGCCCCCAATGCGGTTGCCTCTCTTTGGCTGATAGCCTTGATAAGGCGGCCAGATTCTGTGATTACGCAATGGTTGCGGGATACGACAAGGTAAAATGGCCCCGGCTGATCTGAAAAATTGGCTCGACAAGCATTCTAATCCCGACTCTGTCTGGTATGCAAAACGCCTGTCTGGAAACGACACGCTAGCCAACAGAACCCATCAAGCTGGCCCATACATTCCAAAGAATTTTCTATTTAGTGTGTTGCCGATACTTGACAGGCCGCAAACACTAAATCCGGATGTTCGATTCGACCTCTATATTGATTCGCATGCCGATCACAGGTGTGTTCGGGCTATTTGGTACAACAACAAATTCCACGATGGTACGCGCAATGAGACTCGCCTAACTAATTTCGGCGGTTCCCAATCAGCACTACTTGATCCAAGTAACACAGGCGCGCTGAGCATATTCGTGTTCTCCTTGGATGATCAAGGTACGGCGACTGAGTGCCACGTGTGGGTCTGTCGTTGCGAAACCGAAGAAGAGTTGGTTGAAGAGCGTATTGGCCCAGTAGAGCCCGGCAAGTGGACGATCTGGCCGCCACATTATTCGCTGTATCCAAATCTCTTCGGGTCCACCACGTCAACGCAAGTGGATTGCTGGCTGGCTCCCAGCGAAATCCCCCCAGAGTGGTTGGAAACGTTTCCGACTGGAATGGAGCTCATTGATAAGGCGGTCAAGTTGCGGCCAGACCTCTCCCTCAGTCTTGACCGCAGGTTGCTAAGCCGACGGGACTGTGAATTCGAGTTATTCCGCAGCGTTGAGGAAGCGGTAGAACTCCCGGCAATCAGGCAAGGGTTTGACAGCATGGATGAGTTTATAGCCCAAGCACAGACCATCCTCCAGCGCCGCAAATCGCGTTCGGGACGATCACTCGAACTTCATGTACGCACGATCTTCATAGAGGAAGGGCTCCGAGAAAACCAAGATTTCGCGCATCAGCAGGAAGCCGAACCGGGCCGTCGTCCCGACTTTCTATTTCCTTCGGCGGACACCTACAAGGACATGGCCTTTCCGGAAGAACGGCTACGAATGCTTGCGGTCAAGACCACTTGTAAAGACCGTTGGCGTCAAATTCTCAATGAAGCGGATCGTATAAAGCGCAAGCACCTTTTGACTCTACAAGAAGGAGTTTCGGAAGGGCAGTTTCAGGAGATGAAAGACGCTGGAGTGCAACTCGTCGTCCCGACTCCTCTTATCGACAAATTTCCAACGTCAGTCCGGCCTCATCTCGAAACGTTAGACCGGTTTATCGCCGACGTGCAGTGCCTCAATTAGGCGACAGTAGCGAAGAGTTCGGTCAGCCGGTGTAGGGAGGCGTTGAGCACACTCAGTCCCGAAAATAGGAAAGGATTCATGGACGATTAATTGAACCCACAGAGGCTAGGGGCAGACCGGCAAGATGATGCTGTTGCGATAACGCCTTGGTCGAGAACAAAAAACCCTCCGATGAGATAAAAACCGTCGGAGGATTTTTCTAGGCTGGCGTAGTTCCGTCCATACCTCGGCCAGACGCTGTTGGTCTAGGTATGCCGCTACGCATTTACATTTTCGAGATCGCGCACCTTGCGTGTAGTGATTTTGAAATCATGACCCAAGACCCCGAGGATATTGAAAAGTACATCGAAGCTAATTTTTCCGATCTTGGTTCTGTTTTCTATCTGGGCAATGCGCGGTTGGGAGACGCCGACCATCTCGGCCAATTGGCCTTGCGTCAAGCCAAATCGCTTTCTACTCTTCACGATCTTTTCGATGAGCTGTTCTTTCTGGCGCAGTTCGTTAGTATTGACGCCGAGTTCCTCTGCCCATTGCTCAATGTTGACCTTTTTCCAAGGCATTTTCAAACCTCCTTCAGTCTTCTGAGAATAAGCCCTCTATCCCCATAGGTAAAGGGGGCTTCCCATTCCGCACCCCTACGCTTGCCCGCTGCACATTCGTATAGTATATTTTTGGATTCCTTTTTCCCGCCCCTCGCGTCTACACGAGTCATGGAAACACAAGATATCGTCGTCCGCGGTGCCCGCGTCCACAATCTCAAGAACCTTCATCTCACCCTCCCCAAAAACAAACTAATTTGCTTCACCGGCGTTTCCGGCTCGGGCAAATCCTCGTTGGCCTTCGACACCCTGTACGCCGAAGGACAGCGCCGCTACGTCACCTCGCTGTCGGCGTACGCGCGCCAGTTTTTGGGCCAGATGGAAAAGCCCGACGTCGATCAAATCACCGGCCTGTCTCCCACTATCTCCATCGCCCAGAAAACCGCCGGCCAAAACCCCCGCTCCACCGTCGGCACTATCACGGAAATCTACGACTACTTGCGCGTGCTCTTCGCCCGCGTCGGCACCCCGCACTGCACCGAGTGCGGCGCGCCGATCGGCGCACAGACCCGCGCGCAGATCGCCGCCCGCATCCGTGCCCTCCCAGTCAACTCGCGCCTGCATATCCTCGCTCCAGTCGTCCAAGAGCGCAAAGGCGAATACCACGAGCTGTTTGCCGACCTGCAAAAGGCCGGCTACATCCGCGTGCGCGTTGATGGCCAAATTTTCACCCTCGACCAAGCCCCCCAGCTCGACCGCTACAGCCGCCACAACATCGAAGTCGTAGTCGATCGCTTGATCCTCCGCGAGGGGGAAAACCGTCGCTTGGAAGAGGCCATTGACAACGCCCTGCGCCTCGGGCAAGGGACCTTTATCGTGGCCCGCGAAGGAGCCGCCGACTTCCTGCTCAGCGACCGCTTCGACTGCACGGCCTGTGGCATCTCCTACCAAGAGCCAACGCCGCAGATGTTTTCCTTCAACAACCCCCAAGGTATGTGCCCGGACTGCCACGGCCTCGGCACGCAAGTGCTGATGAGCGAGCGCCTGATGGTGCCCGACCCGGCCAAGGCCCTGCGCGCCGGGGCACTCGCGCCGCTCGGCGAGTTGGGTAGCAATCGCTGGCGCTTGCATCTATACGAAGGCGCGGCCGAGCACCTCGGCTTTGATCTCGACACGCCGTGGGGTGAACTCGCCGCTGAGCAGAAGCACGGGTTCCTCTACGGCCTCGGCGACGAAAAAGTCACCTTTACGTACACCAACCTCCGTGGCTCAAGTTGGTCGCACAACGACAAGTACGAAGGCGTCATCCCGTTCCTCGAAGAAAAATTTCGCGGAGCCAAGGAGAAACAACGCCGCGAATTAGAGCAATACATGGGCGTGCAGCACTGTGAGCGATGCGACGGCGGCCGCCTGCGGCCCGAATCCCTCGCCGTCAAAATCGACGGACGCAACCTCCCGCAGCTAACCGCCATCCCCATCGAAGAAGCGCGCGATTTCTTTCGCGCCGTGGCCTTTGAGGACGCCAAAGCCCTCATCGCCGAAGAGGCGCTCAAAGAAATCCGCGGGCGCTTGCAGCTCATGTGCGACATGGGCTTGGGCTATCTAACGCTCGACCGAGGCGCACACACCCTGTCCGGCGGCGAGGCCCAGCGCATCCGCCTCGCCTCGCAGATCGGCTCCGGCTTGGTCGGCGTACTGTACATCCTCGACGAGCCTTCCATTGGCCTGCACCACCGCGACAACCAGCGGCTGCTGGACACCCTCAAACGCCTGCGTGACATCGGCAACACGGTCATCGTAGTAGAGCACGACGAAGAGACCATGCGCGAGGCCGATGTGGTCGTGGATTTTGGCCCCGGCGCGGGCGAGCGCGGCGGCAAGTTGGTCGCCTGCGGCCCGCCGAGCCACATCGAGCACAACCCCCAATCCCTCACCGGGCGCTATCTCGCTGGCGAGGAAGCCATCCCGGTCCCTAGCCAGCGCCGCAACGGCAACGGCAAGTGGCTAGTGGTCGAAGGAGCGCATCAGCACAATCTCAAAAACATCGAGGCGCGCATCCCACTCGGCCTGTTCACCTGCGTCACCGGCGTCTCCGGCTCGGGCAAGAGCTCACTGATCAACGACATCGTCTTCAAACAGCTCGACTGCGTCCTCCATCGCGCCCTACACGAGCCGGGCGCACACGCGGCGATTCAAGGCGTGGAACACCTCGACAAAGTCATCCGCATTGACCAGAAGCCCATCGGTCGCACGCCCCGCTCCAATCCGGCCACGTACACCGACGCGTTCACGCCTATCCGCCAACTCTTTGCCAAATTGCCCGAGTCCCGTCTACGCGGCTACAAGCCGGGTCGTTTTTCCTTTAACGTCAAAGGCGGGCGCTGCGAAGCCTGCGCGGGCAATGGCGCGAACTTAGTGGAGATGGAGTTCCTCGCCGATATCTGGGTCACTTGCGAAGTCTGCGCGGGTCGCCGCTTCAATCGCCAGACCCAGACCATCAAATACAAGGGTCATTCAATCGCCGACGTGCTGGAAATGGAAGTCGAGGAAGCACTCAATCTTTTCGAGAACGTCGCCCCCGTGCGCCGCGTGCTCCAAACCCTGTACGACGTGGGCCTCAGCTACATCAAGCTCGGCCAGCCAGCTCCCACCCTGTCCGGCGGCGAGGCCCAGCGCATCAAACTGGCCAAAGAACTCTGCCGCCGCAGCACGGGCCGCACCCTCTACATCCTCGACGAGCCGACCACTGGCCTGCACTTTGCCGACGTGGATAAGCTACTGCGCATCCTCCACACCTTTGCCGACCAAGGCAACAGCGTCGTCGTCGTCGAGCACAATATGGAGGTCATCAAAACCGCGGATTACATCCTCGACTTAGGTCCCGAAGGAGGCGAGGACGGCGGCTGGATCATTGCGGCCGGGCCGCCGGAAGCTGTGGCCCAAAACGCGCAATCGCACACCGGCCACGCGCTCAAAAAGGCGCTCAAGTCGCAGCGAACCGCGCTGCCAGCGGCGGCGACCAACGGCCACGGCGAGGGCAACGGCTGGATCCGCGAGATCGAGATCCTCGGCGCGCGCCAGCACAACTTGCGCAATATCGACGTCAAAATCCCCCGCGACCAGCTAACGGTCATCTCCGGCGTCTCCGGCTCGGGCAAATCCTCGCTGGCCTTCGACACCCTGTACGCCGAGGGCCAGCGCCGCTACGTGGAGTCGCTGTCGGCGTATGCGCGGCAGTTTCTCGAACAAATGCAAAAGCCCAAGGTCGAGCGCGTCTCTGGGCTGTCGCCGGCCATTGCCATCGAGCAGAAAGCCCCCAGCCGCAACCCCCGCTCCACGGTTGGCACGGTCACCGAAGTGTACGATTACATCCGCGCCCTGTACGCGGCCTTGGGGACCCAGTACTGCCCGCGCTGCCATGTGCCGGCCGGTACGCAGACCGCGCAGGAAATGGTCGAGCGCATCGCGCAGATGCCGGCTGGCCGCCGCATCCTCATCCTCGCGCCCATAGAGCCGCGCCAAAACGAGGGCTACGAGACCCTGTTGGCGCGCGCGCGCAGCGATGGTTTTCTCCGCGCCCGCATCGACGGCACAGTCCACGACTTGCGCGAAGAAATCCAACTAGAGCGCCGCCATCGCCACCGCATCGAACTCGTCGTCGATCGCCTCGCCGTCCGCGCCAGCGACCGCGGCCGCCTCACCGAATCCGTCGAGCGCGCCCTAGAGTTGGGAGGTGGCGAGTTGGTCGTAGCCTCGTCCGACGATGACGCCGAGGAACGCTTCAGCCGCCGCTACTCCTGCCCGGAATGCGGTCGAGCCTTCTCGCCCCTGTCGCCGCAGTGTTTTTCCTTCAACCACCAGCAATGCATGTGCCAAGGTTGCGAGGGGGTGGGGGTGGGGGAAGGCGTCGATCGCGAGCGGGTCGTAGTGCCGCATCTCAGCGTGCGCGAGGGGGCCATCCGCGCTTGGGGGCCGGTGCAAGACCCGGCGTTTGACCGCCTGCTCTCGGTCGCGGGGGATGCCTTGGGCTTCAGCTTGGACACGCCCTATGCCGCGCTCGCGCCCGAGGCCCGGCGCGCCTTACTCTACGGCGCGCCCGAGCAGCAGTTGACCGTAGAAAACCTCAGCTTCCGCTACGCCGGTGTTCTGCCGCCCCTCGACGAGTACGCGAGTACCAGCAAGCGGCACCGGCACCTCTTGGGCCAAGTTCCGTGCTCGGCCTGCGAAGGTAGCCGTCTTAAGACCGACAGCCGCGCCGTGTACCTGCGCGACAAAAGCATCGTCCAAGTCGCCCGCCTGCCCATCTCCGAGAGCCTGTCTTTCTTCCGCGATATGCAGCTCCACGAGCGCGAGAGCGACATCGCCGGGGAGCTGCTGCAGGAAATCTGCACGCGCCTCGGCTTTTTAGAGCGCGTCGGCCTCGGCTACATTGACTTGGAACGCCGCGCCGCGACCCTGTCCGGCGGCGAGGCCCAACGCATCCGCCTCGCCTCCCAGATCGGCTCCGGCCTCACCGGCGTACTCTACCTGCTCGACGAGCCGACCATCGGCCTGCATCCGCGCGACAACGCCCGGCTGTTGGACGCCCTCAACTCCCTGAAGGACTTGGGCAATACCATCGTATTAGTTGAACACGACCGCGATACACTCGAAGGAGCCGACCACATCGTCGATCTCGGTCCAGGCGCGGGCAGCGAGGGGGGCAACCTCGTCGCTGCCGGGATGCCCGGCCAACTCGGCAACGGTCGGCAGTCGCTTACCAGCGCGTACCTGCGCGGCGAGTTGCACATCCCGGTTCCGGCCAACCGCCGCAAGCGCCGCAACGGACAACTCGTAGTGCGCGGCGCGCGCCAGCACAATCTCAAAAACATCGACGTACCCATCCCGCTTGGCCGTCTCGTGTGCGTCACCGGCGTCTCGGGGTCGGGCAAGTCCTCGCTTGTGGAAAGCGTGCTCTTCAACGCGCTCGCCAACGAGCTGCACAAGGCCAATCGCCCGGTCGGCGAGCACGACCAAATCGACGGGGTTGAGCACATCGACAAGGTCATCCACATCGACCAAACTCCCATCGGCCACTCCCCGCGCTCCACCCCGGCCACGGTCATGGGCGTCTTCGACTTAATGCGGCAGCTCTACGCAGACCTGCCGGACGCCAAGGTCGCTGGGTTTGGGGCCGGGCGCTTCAGTTTCAACAAGCCCGGGGGCCGCTGCGAGACCTGCGAGGGACTGGGGCAGCGCTGCATTGAGATGCACTTCTTGCCCGATGTGTGGGTCGAATGCGACCAATGTCGCGGCCAGCGCTACATGCCCGAAGTGCTGCGGGTGCAGTTCAAAGGACATTCGATTGCCGACGTACTGCAAATGCGAGTGCGCGACGCGCTCGTCCTCTGCGAGAACATCCCCCGCATTCGCAAGCGCCTGCAAATCATGGAGGACGTCGGCTTGGGCTACATGTCCTTGGGGCAGTCTTCCACCACCCTGTCCGGCGGCGAGGCCCAGCGCCTCAAGCTAGCTGCGGAATTGTGCCGTCCCGACACTGGGCAGACTCTCTACATCCTCGACGAGCCGACTACCGGCCTGCACTTGGCCGACATTGAGTGCCTGCTCGCCGTGCTCCACCGCCTCGTCGATGCCGGCAATACCATGGTCGTCATCGAGCACAACATGGATGTCATCAAGACCGCGGATCACCTCATCGACTTGGGGCCAGAGGGGGGCGACCAAGGGGGAATGCTCGTCGCCGCAGGTGCGCCGGAAAAAGTCGCCCAAAGCCGGCAATCGCACACCGGGCGCATTCTCGCCGATGTGCTGCGGCGCGACAAAAAGGCGCAGCGAACATGAGCGAGTTGCACCTGCCCCAACGCGCCTTTTTCGAGTTCTCCTTTCGCTGCCCGCGGCGAGAAAAGCCGCCCAAAATCGACGGCAACCTACGAGATTGGGACGACGCAGCGCGCGTGCCCGACCTGATGGCCGTCGATGGCCACCAGCCCTTTGCCTCGGTCTATATGGCCTACGACGACAGCGGCCTGTATTTTGCCTGCGAGGTCAAGCGCAAGACGACCTACAAGC
>JAJEEZ010000245.1:0-9784 GCA_022820705.1 Candidatus Latescibacterota bacterium
CTCCTGAATGTGTTGTCTCTGTCGGCATTTTTACCTCGGCACTTCGTAGGACCCTTCAATCCCGCTGGACGAGAAGAGCACTTCGCAATGCTGACCGAAGGCAGCGCATATTATGCGCAACGAGTAGGACGAAAACAACCCTGCGCCAGCGAGCCAGCGGTCGAGATGCAGATGAATCACGCGCTTGACAGGGCGTCGCGTCCCGCTGCAATTTTCGGCGCGGCGTAGGAAGTTAGAATCATCACTTTGTTAGCAAAAATAAGGCAAGGAGTTTATGGCTAAGGATCGCAAACCCAATTTCCTGTGGATTTCATTTGAGGATACCAATCCTCGGTACGGGTGCTACGGCGACCCGGTGGTGCGCACGCCCACGTTGGACTGGCTCGCCGCCGACGGATGCCGCTGGACGCGCTGCTTCTCCACGGCCGGCGTCTGCGCTCCGGCCCGGTCGGCCATTATCACCGGCATGTACGCGACCTCGATCGGCACTCACCACATGCGCACGACGCACGCCAATCGCGCTACGCCGGAGATGCCCACGCCGTATTCGGCCGTTGTGCCGCACTACGTAAAGTGCTTCACGGAATACCTGCGGGCGGCTGGGTATTATTGCTCCAACAACGCCAAGACCGACTACCAGTTTACTCCCCCGCTGACCGCTTGGGACGCGCTCGGTCCGCACGCCCACTGGCGCAACCGTCCCGATCCAGCCCAGCCCTTTTTCGCGGTCTTCAACCCCACGCGCACCCACGAAAGCGGCATGTGGCCGGAGAAGTGCCCCGACCCGGAGTTCGATCCAGATGCCATCCCGCTGCCGCCCTATTTCCCCGACACTCCCGTAGTACGCCAAGCCATGGCGCGGATGTACACGCATATTGCGCACAGCGACCAAGAGCTGGCCCAACTCCTGCAACAACTCGACGAAGACGGCTTGTCCGAGAATACGTACGTCTTTCACTGGAGCGACCACGGCCCGCTGCCGCGCGGCAAGCGCTGGCCGTACGACTCAGGCATTCACGTGCCCCTGATCGCCCGCGGCCCCGGCATGGAAGCGGGGCAGGTTTGCGAGGACTTGGTAAGCACCGTCGATCTAGGTCCTACGATGCTCTCGCTCGCGGGGATCGACGTGCCCGCCCACATGCAGGGCCGCGCGTTTTTGGGACCCCAAGCCCAACCGCCGCGAGAATACATCTACGCGAGCCGCGACCGGCACGACGAGGCGTACGACATGGTGCGGGCGGTGCGCGACCGTCGCTTTAAGTACATCCGCAACTATCGGCCAGACCTCCCCTACTTGGCGTGGATCCCCTATCGCAATCGGCACCCCATTGTGCAGGAGATGTGGCGCTTGCACTTAGCCGACGAATTGGACGAGACACAATCGGCCATGTTTCGCTACCCGAGGCCGGTCGAAGAGCTGTACGACACCGAAGCCGATCCGCACGAGATCGACAACTTGGCGGCCAATCCCCAGTACCAGCCGGAGCGGGATCGCCTGCGCGGAGCCTTGGACGAATGGCTGCGAGAAGTGGGCGACATGGGCCGTATGGCGGAAAGCGAAATGGTGCGGCAGTGGTATCCCGATGGCCAACAGCCGCAGACGGCCTCGCCGGTGTGCGTGCCCATCTGCGCCGACAGCCTTGGGACTGAGCCGGCGCTGGAAGGCGGTACATTCCGAGGGCCGCTGCTGGTGCAACTCCACTGCGCCACGCAGGGGGCTTCTATGGCGTACGCCGTGGACGACGATCCGCACTGGCACCTCTATACCGAGCCGTTGCGCATGGAAGCAGGGACGACCACCTTGCGGGCCAAGGCGATCCGGATTGGGTACGAGGAGAGCCAAGAGATCCGGGCGACCTTTGTCGTGGAGTGAGTTCATAACTGATGTTACGCACGAGTACGTTGATTCCGGGGGTGCGCTTCGACAAGCTCAGCGCCCGACTTTCATCGGCGCAATGCGGGCTGAGCTTGTCGAAGCCCATCGGTAGTAAGGGCCGTTCGCGAACCACCCTACGCACGAGACGCGTAACGTCAGTTCATAAGATAATCCGCAGATGGACGCAGAATAAGAAACGAGAGGAGTCGCGTCTCAAAGTTCAACTCATTCAGGGTTGCTATATGACGAGACGATTCCAAGCCGACGTAGAGATAGAGACGTGAACGAAGAATTGCAGGCCGCGGCCGAGCACTTAGACGCGTATGGGTACTGCTTGCTCGAAGACCGCATACCCCGCGAGGCTGCCTTGGCGTTGGGCCGCCGCTGTCTGGCGCTACACAGTGAGCCGCGCTGTCAGGAGTATGTCGTGGGAGACGAGTACTATCAGACTTTGTTCGGCATGCTCAACCAAGACGACGAGGTTTGGACCTGCGCCTTCCACCCGGATACTGTGGCCCTTGCGCGGCACTTTTTGGGACCGCGCTGCCGCGTCGTCGAAGCGTGCTCCAAGCCGACTTGGCCCGGGGCTCCTGCTCAGCATTTACACGCAGATTCTGCGGGCTCGTTTGCCCAAGTGCCCGATGTGCCGTGGATGATCAATACCATCTGGATGCTGACGGATTTTACCGACGCCAATGGGGCCACTGGCGTCGTGCCCATGAGCCACCGGTCACGGCGGCCCAGCCCACCGCCCGAGATGGGGGCTGGTAGCCCGTTGATCAAGCCCGTGGAAGGCCGCGCTGGTTCCGTGATGCTGTGGCACGGGGGGGTTTTTCACCAAGCCCGGGCCAATCGGAGCGAGGACGTGCGGATAGGGCTGAATATCGCGTATTATCCACCTTGGTTTAACAATTGGATTGAAGGCGGCCACCAACCGCTGTGGCCGGAGACGTACGAGCGCATGCCCGAGGATTTCCGCAGCCTGTGCCCAAAGCTATTGGGTCGCCGCCGCGCCGACCGCTATGAGCAGCGGTGATTCACCTCGTTTTACAAGATGATCCGCAGATGGACGCAGGAGTATCGGCAATTTCGAGTTTCACTGGCCCCACCCCTTGGATTTCCGCTTTTGCGGGAATGATGGAAGGAATTTCCCATGAAAACCGTAGTCTTCGGTGCCGCCGGTTGGCTCGGCCGCGCCGTCTTGCAAAACCTAGCAGGCAAACACGATATCCGCGCCTTTGACTACGGGCCTCAAGCGTGGGAGGCGTATCGCGATATAGACGGCGATTGGAACAGCGGCGAAGTGGTCCACGGCGATATAGCCGATTCCCTCGCGGTGGAGCAAGCCATCAGCGGCGTGGATTGCGTCATTCACACCGCGGTTTACTTCGTCGGCGACCCCAACGACGACAAGCCCTTCCTCATCAACCTCAAGGGTCTGTGGAACGTCCTGCAAGCGTCCCAAGAGCAGGGCGTCCGCAAAGTAGTACACATCGGCTCGTGTCAGACTGTGCATCCCGAGGGAATTTTCTTTTCCTCAGAGGTGCGGCGGCCCGACGGCAGCTTGTACGCGGTGTGCAAGCGACTGCAGGAGGAAATGTGCCGCCAGATCCACGAAGCTTTTGGGCTGCCCATCATAGTCTTGCGGCCCGACTACATCGTGGATTCGCGCTTGGGGATCGGCAAGTATCGGGAACCATTGAACGTCCGCAACGGCTTGGTCTGCCGCCACGATTTGGCCGAAGCCTGCCGACTGGCCTTAGAAAGGGACGAAGTGAAATTTGACGTATTGCACGTGGTCGGCACGCCCGAAGCCGACGCTACCTGCAATACGGCGCGGGGCCGGGACGTGCTGGGCTTGGAGTACAAGGGGGATTTGGATCAGTACCGCTGAGGCTGCAGAGGCGTTATAACCAGTCACAAGTCTTGGTTGATCTGCTCCCACCGATTCGAGGGCCGTCACCCCAGCAGCGGCGCGGAGGACGCCGCGCCGAAGATAATGGTGCCGCTGACTCCAAGACGCTGCCGATGTACTTGGAGTTTAGGCTTCCGCCGCGTCGTCTATGGCTTGGTAGGCGACCAGCTCCCAGCCGTGAAACACCATTGCCAAGCCGATATGTCGCACCGACGGGTAACGGCGGCGCAAGAATGGGTCGGCCAGATAGCCGCGCAACTGCCCTACGGCCTCCTCCACCTTGTCCGCGACGACGGATTCGTCGAGCGACACACGCCGCTGCAGATACTTGAGTTCGAGCACGTAGCCGAACTGCATGTCGGAATACTGCGCCACAAACGGTTCCAGGTACAAATCCGCATACCCTTTGTTCAGTTCATACTCCGAGTGCAGCAGAAAATACTGGGATAGGCTCAAGTGGGCGGCGACAAAGCCGTGGACGACCTTCTCGCCGTCCATGTAGTCGCGGATGCCAGTTTGTTCGGCCAAGGCGTCGCGCAAAAAGTCCAAGACTGGCTGCCAAGCGCCGTCGTAGGCCATTTCTTGAGCCAAGCGGAAAAAAGTGTACACATCGACCGAGAACACCCCCACATCATCGTAGGCATCGCGCAGGTAGCCGTACATCAGCCGCTTGACCGTTTGATTGGGAATACCCAGCCGGGGCATACCGCGCTCCACGGCGCGAATGCTGAGCAGGCCGAAGTAATGCAGCAGCGACAGGAAGTTTTCGCGCTGGTCTAACTGTTCTAGGGGAAAACTGAGTTGGAGATTGCTGTCGGCGGTCTGCTCGCCGATGATGTGGCGCAGCAGGTCGAAGTTGCCATTGAGTTGGCGGTTGACCGTCAGCAGGTGGCGCAGCTTGCCGTAGTCAATCCGCACATTGGTGTCGATCAGTTCTCGGGGTGCTTTTTTGTTCGGCATGGACTCATCAAGAAAATAGAGCACCATGTCGGTGTTATAGAGATCGCCCTCGGCCTCCTCGGAGAACCGATAGCCATTATACCACTCCCGCATCACTGCCAGCGCGGCTTCGACATCCTGATTGAACACGCCGTGGTCGCGGTACATCTCCAGCAGATTGCGCACCTCCTCCTCGGTGAAGCCGAGCATGTCGTTGAACTCCGAGTGCAAGCTGATGTTCTTGCCGATGTTGAAGCCGCTGGTGACGTCGTCCATGGTGATCGGGGAGACGCCGGTAATGAACATGCGCTCCAAGCCGCCGCGGTTTTGTTCAGCCCCGACCTTGAGCGTGGCGAAGAAATTGCGATAAAAGCCGCCGCCGTGGGTGAAAGACTGGTACGCCTCTTCGCCGTGATAGGCCAGTATCGTGTTGGCAAAGTTGTCGTACTCGTCGATGAGCACATACAGCGGGATACGGTGGTCGTTGGCGTACAGGAATAGCTCGTTGAGCTGGCCGTTGACCGAGTCAGACGAGCAGATGTGCTGCCGCGCCGCCTCGGGAAACAAATCCGCGTTCCGCTCCAGCGCGTTCCGGACTATTAGTTGACAATACTCTTCAAAGTAATGTTCAAGGGTTTCCAGTGCGTTTTTGAACGCCGAAAAGTTGAAGCGCAGGATGACGTAACGATGGCGGTTTTCCGTCGGCTGCCGCCCCAAGTCCGTGCCACCGAAGACGTCCTCGAATTCATCGGCTCCCCGGCGGTCGTAGTAATTCTCCAGCAAGGACACCCAGCAGGTCTTGCCAAAGCGACGCGGACGTATCAGAAAGACGTAGCGTTCCTCTTCCAGCGCGTGGACAAAGCGCGTCTTATCGACATACAGGCGCTTTTCCAAGCGAATGGCGCGGAAATTTGCCCAGCCATAGGGAATGCGCGGGTAGGAGGAATTAGGCATTGGCAATAATCTTAGATGAATGCGCGGATAGGCGATCTATACTGACATAAAGTATAGGGGAATTTCGCGGTTGGGAAAATTTTGGGTAGTGGTTGCGTCTGAAATTTAGGGTATGTAAAAGCGCTCCAATTTTCAAGATGAGTTGGGGCGCTTTTCGTTTTTCTCTTTGTTTTTAAAAAAATCATAGAAAAATCACAGAAATAGCCTCTATAATCACATAAAAATTACGTTAAATCCTTATCTTTAAGTCTGTTATTCTGCTCGCATCCCCAATAGGGAAAGGGTTACAATGATTTATGAAGTCTCTAGTGGTCTGCCTCGTCGGTCTGTTGGTTTCCGTTCACGCCAGCCCGGTCTCGCCGCCGGTGGTTTCGGGGCAGGTGCGGCTGGCGGATGGGTCGCCGGTGGCTGGGGCGCAGGTGGTGCTGTTTGACGTAGCCGATCTGGGTCGAGGGCCGGTGGGGCAAGCGACCACGGACGAGGCCGGGCAGTTTGTACTGCCACTGGCCGCCAGTGCGGCGTTGGTGCTGCCGCAGGGTTTTGCGCTGGGGCAAAACTATCCCAATCCGTTCAATCCTTCGACGATTATTCCCTATCAACTGGCAGCGACTTCGGCGGTGCGGTTGGAGGTGTTCAATGTGCTGGGGCAGCGGGTGGCGACGCTGGTGGATGGGGAGCAAGCGGCCGGGTCGTATCGAGCGCGGTGGGGTGGTACGGATGCGGCGGGTCGTGCGGCGGCTTCGGGGGTGTATTTCTATCGCTTGATGGTGGATGGAGCGCAGCAGACGGGGAAGATGGTGCTGGTGGATGGGCAGGTGGGGGTGCCGCTGGGCGGACCGAGCGTTGAGGCGGTGCCGCTGGCGTCGGGCTCGACGGGATCGTATGGGTTGGTGGTTTCAGGGGAAGGGCTGGTTGCGTATGTGGACTCGGACTTTGGCCTCGCGGTGAGGCAAGGGCCGGTGGTCGTTGAGGTGGCGACGCAGCCGCAGGCGCGGGGGAAGGTGGTGGTGCCGACGCTGGAGGGGATGCTCGGCGATGTGGACAATAATGGCCAAGTTGATCTAGACGATGGGCTGCTGGTGGCCATGTACCGGGTGGATCCCACCCTGTCGCTTCCCAACCACGGCTTTATTGGGCTGGGCGATGTCGATTGCAACGGTCGCGTCGAGCGGGCGGACGCGACGCTGCTTGCTACGTATGTGGTCCATCCGGCCGATGCGGCGGTCTCGTCGTTGCGGATTGGCCAACGGGGTGGGTATTCGCTCGACCCGGTTACTGAGATGGTGTGGGGGTCGATTCTCGGCTCGAAGAAAAAAGACGTCACGGTGGCGCGGATTCTCCGCGAGGTGCCGGTGCGCCTGTCCGGCGTCATGCCTTTCGACAGCGCGGGTCAGGTCGCTATCGATGGCGAAGATCGCCTCTACCTTGGCATTGACCCCGACTACTGGAGCGAACACGGCGGCAAACATATCTACGAAGCCTTGAAGCAGCGCTTTCCCGTAACGCCGATTCACGTGGAGCCGAGCGTCGGTGTTGTTCCGCTATCGGGGCAGGCGACAAGGCCTCCGACCACGACCGCGATCAGGAACGTTGCGCCGGTGACGGGCTTTGGTCCGCCGATCTCCTTTTCCGAGTCGCCGCACGCCGCCCTCAAGGGGCCTGCTAAGAAGCAACAGGTGGTGGGCAGCATCACCGTGCCGGATGACGTGATGGTCGGCACGGTCGAGGTCGGGGTCGATATCACTCACTCGTTCCGCAGCGACCTGAAAATCGACCTCGTCGCGCCGAGTGGGGTCGTCACGACGCTGTACGACGGGGTGAGAGACGGGATTAATCCTGCGGCCAACATCGTCGAAGCGCTGCCCGTTACCACGGCCTTGCAGGGACAGTCTGCGCAGGGCACTTGGCTTCTCCGCGTCGGCGACTACGAACAGGAAGACACTGGAACGCTCAACGCTTGGGGACTGACCATCACCCCGGCCAGCAGCGCACGGGAAACACAGAATCCGCCCCACCTCTTCATGGAAACCTTCCAGGAAGGTCTTGATGCATGGAATACCACAACATGGGAAGCCGGATCATTGGGACATGATGCCGAAGTTCCTGGCGAAGGCGAAGGGAACATCGTCGCCAAGGTCGCCAAATGTTCGATCTGCTTCATGGTATTGCAAGAACCTCTTGACCTCTCTGCCCATGAGTCAGTTACCTTCTCCTTCTACCGATGGATGGATGAGGGAACGAGTGACAACGAGTTCTTGGTTGTTGATGTCGGTAACGGAGGACAGTATCAACGTTTGAAAACATGGAACAAGGACAATGCGGACAGCCGATGGCACCTCGAGACCTTTACCCTCACTAAAGACCAGATTGGTGACGCAACCTCAATACGATTCTTTGCAATCGCAAATAATGCCTTCACCACCTTTGCAATCGACAACGTCACCATCAGCGCGACTCCCGGATCTGTCGTTGTTGAACCCGTCGAACCTGAGGAGGAAGAGCCGGAAGAGGAAGAAACTGTCGATATCCCTGACCTCTCTATCCCAAACATGACAACTGCCAATACCTCGGTACAGCCGGGCGACCGTATCGCTATCCGAATCACCCTCAAAAACGAGCACGCGCCGACCGCGGCAAACCTTGTCCGCGTATACCGACACACCAGTGAAACGGAGAATCCGAGACAGGGCGGCACGCAGATCATCTCCGGACGTCCCCGACTCCAAGAAAACTCCTCAAGAACCGTAGTTGCACGAACCACTGTTCCGACTACCCCTGCAACCTATTACTACTACGCCTGTATTGCCTCTGTGCAAGGAGAACAGGACACCATGAACAACTGCTCTCCGTCAGTAACGGTAACAGTGCAGCCGAAAACAGATACCCCACCGATTGAGACACCGGAGGAGGAGCCTGAAGAAGAACCGGAAGAGGAAGAGATAACGACACACCCTGATCTCTCTGTCACTGACACCGTCTCCCTGCCGCTTGCAACAGTGCAATCAGGTGACACTATTACCATACAGACAACCGTCACGAACACCGGTGACGCATCCGCAGCAGCACAGATCAGCGTCTACCGACACACGAGAAAAACCAACAATCCGCGGCAAGGAGGCAGGAGAGAAACAAACACCGCAACGACCGATACCCTTGCGCCGGGCGCAACTGTCTCTGTCACCAGCACCCACCGCGCGCCAACAGTCTCACGAACAACACACTACCACTACTACGTCTGTGTTGACACCGACTCTAACGAACAGAACACCGTAAATAACTGTTCCGAGAACCCTGCCACTATTGTTGTCCGGGTAAAACCTGAAGATCCCGGTCCTCCATATGAAGATTGCTACGATATACCTGAACGAAGCACCCCCATGGGTGGTGACGCGCTGGTTGTCCAACCCGTTGACTACGACGCCGTTCTAAGCTGCGGGACTATCACCCTCGGCGGTCTTGAGACGACCGACGGAACGAGAGGGTTCGTGACATCAGCCCATGTTATTGCCGGTGCCTCTATTGATAGTAGAGACTTCACCTATACCGATGCTCTCATTGGCCACAGCAAGCATGAAACCACCTACGAACTCCAGCACCTCCTCGGCAAAGTCTTTAGAATGCCCGCCTTCCGCACCGAAAATGAAGGAAGGAGACAGGTCCTCATCGCAGATGCTGCTTTCGTCGCCTACCCGCACCCGAAGACTCCCGGCTGCTCCCTGACGTGGAGCGGTGATGGTGAGGAGTTCTGTCTCGACGCAGGCAAGAGTGACACCTACCTTGACCGAGTCGCCCCCCTCACAGTTCGCGGCGCAAACGACACTGCCCACACCGTCGTCGGCTCGCAAGAGCCAATAGCTGACCTCGCGGTGCAATCTTTCGGATCCGTATCCGGTGTCCCACTCAAGGGTACGGTTACCGGTAACCGGCTTTTGGGCAATCTTCCCGGCACGAAGTATTACGACTACCTATACCTTGCTGCCGGCGGTTCATCTATCGGCGGAGACAGCGGTGCACCCGTTTACACGACTCCAAATGCAACCGGCACGGTTGATATTGTTGGTGTCCTTGTTGGAGACTCTAACGATGGAATCCTATTCGCT